>CAZHLZ010000104.1:0-10805 GCA_964532475.1 uncultured Chitinophaga sp. | reverse complement strand
GGGGTGTTTTTGATGATATTTATTGCGCCAAACAAGAAAGTGTCGATTTTAACAAAGCCATTTTGGATGAGGTTTTACAACTTTTTCCTTCAAAATACATTCACATTGGTGGAGACGAAGCACCAAAAGAACGTTGGAAAAATTGTGCAAATTGTCAAAAAATAATCGCTGATAAGCAACTTAAAGATGAACACGAATTACAAAGTTATTTCATCAAACAAATGGACGCATATTTGACATCCAAAGGACGAAAACTAATTGGTTGGGATGAGATTTTGGAAGGAGGACTTTCACCAAACGCATCTGTCATGTCTTGGCGCGGAACTGAAGGCGGAATCGATGCGGTTAAGCAAGGCCATGCCGTGGTGATGAGTCCAGGATCACACTGTTATTTTGATCATTACCAAAGTCGAAATCCAAACGAACCAATCGCATTTGGTGGTTTTACTTCGCTCGAAAAAGTCTATAGTTTTAATCCAATTCCTCCAGCATTAAACGAGCAAGAAGGAAAGTTAATTTTGGGCGCTCAGGCCAATTTGTGGACAGAATATATTCCAAACATGAAACAATTGGAGTACATGCTTTACCCGCGTGCATTAGCATTGTCGGAAGTGTTATGGAGTGGTGAAAACAGACCAAAATTGGAAGTTTTTGAACAAAAATTAATTGATTTTCATATTCCTTTGTTGCAAAAGAAACACGTGAATTTTTCAAAAGCGCTATTTTATCCTGAAATTAAGACTTATGTAAAGGGCAAAAGTTTGTGTTACGAAATTAGCAGCAAATCTCCGTTCGATGTCCAAATCTCTGGTTTTGAGAATAAAACAGCAAAAAGCACTAAAAAGTTTGTTTACCAAATCCCTCTCAAAAATTATTCTTTATTTTATAATTGGAGCATGAATTTGTCTTCCTATTTAAACAACGAAATTATTTCAAATCAAGCAAGCTCCTATATTATTCATGATAATTTAGGCCGAAAAATAAACTTCGTAACTCCTCCAAATGAAAAGTACGCTTATAATAAGGATTTGGCTTTGGTAGATGGCATACAAGGCCGCATTCCTTGGAATTCTTCCGAATGGTTAGGTTTTGACACTTCAACCATTGTATTGGAAATGGATTTGGGGAAAGTTATGAATTTTAAATCACTCGATTTGAGCTTTTTAAACGATGTTTCTTCGTGGATTCACGTGCCAGAATCAATTGAAATAGGCATTGCCACCGAAAAAGGAAAATGGACGATGGGAAATAATTCCAAACTCTCAGAAAAAAGTCATTTGGAAGTCAATCAAAAAGCGAGATTCATTAGCATCACGATTCATCAAAAAGCAAAAATTCCTGAAGGAAATCCGGGTGCAGGTCACACTCCTTGGACCTTCATGGATGAAATTAAGATGGATTTGGACTAAGAGTTTTATGGTTTTTTGGCTGCGTAACTGTCTACTGCTTCAATGTTTTTCAAAATTTGTGCTTCAACTAAAACGCGCTTTGGGCTAACGCCAAGCTCCTTAAGTTTCACACACAATTTTTTTCAAAACGATTTCCGCATCCGCCAGCGCAGAAATTTGATCTTAAAAGCGGTAATCTCTGCCCTTGCGAAGTGCGATAGCTTTGCGAACTGAAAACAAATAGGAAACGTTTTTGAAAAGCGATAGCACTTATAAAAACGATTGAATGAAGGTTTTTAGGAGAAAACTAAAGCACGAAGAAAGAAATGGCAGCAAAAAATTAGCATTGATTAACAAATAATGCTTAAATTTGTTCAAATATTGAAACGAAAAAAATAAGTCAAGAAAATATCACAAGTATCTTGTTTATAGGTGTTTAAGCTAGAGTTTAAATAAAATTTTTATTTTTTTTAACTTTTTTTTTGGATATAAGATAAATAATGACTTATTTCGTCGTTGATTTTTGATAGTAAAATTAAACTTTATGAACTATAAACAACTGTTTTCTTTAGTATTTATTGGGATTTCTTATTTGACACAAGCTCAAATAACTCTGTATGTCCCAAAACAAGTTAGATTAGCAAACACAGAATTTAGAAATGAAAATTTTTGTGCAGGTGCTGAAGTCTGTGCAAAAGCATTTGCTAAAATTGAAAGAAAAGGTAAATCTGCCATTAAAATGAAAGGTGATTTAGCTTACAAGACTGCTGAATGTTACCGTGAAACAGACAACATGAAAGATGCTCATGAGTGGTATGAAAAAGCAATTCTTTTGAAGCATTATGATGTTGAGCCCTTAGTTTACCTATACAATGGGGAAATGTTGAGAGCTTTAGGTGAGTTCAAGAAAGCTGCAGAAAACTATAAAAAATACAAAGAATTAGCTCCAGAAGATAAAAGAGGAGATGTTGGTTTAAGATCTTGTGAAATTCACCAAGATTTTAAAATCAATAAATCTCGTCACGTTGTTACAAACGTTACTGCATTGAATAAGGATGTTTTTGAAATGGCTCCAATGACTGCTGGAGGAAAAGAAACAAATTTATACTTTAGTTCCACAAGAGATGGTGGGGTTTCTGAAACCAAAGATCCAAGATCTTGTGAAAACTACATGGATTTATGGGTTTCTGAACTTGATAAAAAAGGAAACTACATGCAACCAAAATTGGTTCCAGGTGAATTGATCAATACTGAAGATAACGAAGGTACAGTTTGTTTTGATGGAAGAGGTAAAACAATGTTTTTTACACGTTGTCCAAATGAGAAAAAAATGAACCTTGGATGTGATATCTGGGTTTCTGAAATTAAAGGAAAAGAGTGGGGTGAACCTAAAAAAATAGTTTTGAAAGGTCATGATTCAATTTCTGTTGGACATCCTTGTGTAACTGAAGATGGTAAGTTTATGATTTTTGCTTCTGACATGCCTGGAGGTTTTGGTGGAAGAGACTTATACTATACTTCTTACAACAAAAAAACTGATTCTTGGGAAGCGCCAATCAATTTGGGTGAAGGAGTGAATACTTCTGGAAATGAATTGTTCCCAACATTTGCTTTAAATGGAGATTTGTTATTTTCTACTGACGGTTTAGCTGGAATGGGTGGCTTGGATGTGTTCAGAGCAGCGAAAATCAAAGATAAATTGAAATGGGAGAAACCAGTAAACGTTGGTTTTCCTCTAAACTCTGTTTCAAATGACTATGGTATGGTTGAAGTTACAGATAAAAAAGGATTCTTGACATCTGAAAGAGTTGGAAGTGTTGGGAAAAACCAAAGACCTGATATCTGGATGTATGAATTGCCTCCAAACATGTTTGACTTGAGAGTTAATGCAGTTGAAGCTTTAAACCCAACTAAAAAAATCGAAGGTGTAACTGTAACAGTTAAATCTGAGGCTGGTATTACTTGGGAAGGTGTTACGCAAAAAGATGGTTCTATTTTCTGGGATAAAAAACCAAATGGAGATCGTTTTGTATTGCAAGACAATAACTACACAATCACAGTTGCAAAAGACAAATATGAAAGTGTGAAAAACGGTTCATTTTCTACCTTCGTAAACTATGATCAAAATTATGTAGTGGATATGCCAATGATTAAAAACGAACCAATTCGTTTGCCAGAGGTACGTTACCCATTAGGACAATGGACATTTGTAAATGATTCTACAATCAATTCAACTGATTCATTAAATTATGTTTATGATTTGTTAGTAAAATATCCAACTTTAAAATTGGAATTAAGTTCTCATACAGATGCTCGTTCTGGGAATATTTACAATCAAGTTTTATCTGAAAACAGAGCAAAAGCTTGTGTTAAATATTTAGTGGAAGAAAAAGGTATTGATGCAAAAAGATTAGTTCCTGTTGGAAAAGGTGAAAATCAGCCTAAAACATTGTGGTTGAAAGATAATGTGTATACTTCTGATGAGCCAACAGATACTACAGGTTACAAGAAAATTGAATTGAAAGAAGCATACATCAATAGCTTTAAGAAAAAAGACAAAGCTACTTATGAAATGTTACACCAATACAACAGACGTACAGAAGGTAAAGTGTTAGATTTAAACTTTGATCCTGCACAAGCTCCTGCTGTACCAGAAGATTACTTTAAATTTAAAGATCTTCCAAAAAATACAAAAAAATAGTAAATCATAATAATATTTTATAAAACCTGATTCAGTGATGAGTCAGGTTTTTTAATTCAAAATTAAGTCAAAAATGAAACTAATCATTCTCTCATGTGCAGGTTTATTATTTTTATTCTCATGCTCAAACGCTAAGAAATCAACTACTCCAGTTGTTGAACCAGTTGTTAAAGAAAGTCAAACAAACACCACTTCAAGCAGAATAGATCAAGGAGAAGCATTGTATGGTGAAAAATGCAGTACTTGTCATGAATTAATGACGCCATCCAATTACACAGAACAATCTTGGAGAAAGATTGTACCGAAAATGACTGAAATGGCGAACAAAAAAACTGAAAAAATCAATGCAGAACAACAACAATTAATTTTGGAATATCTTGTAGCCAATGCAAAGAAATAGAAATTATTTTTTTCTTTTTTCACATTAAACCATTGTCAGCGAAACTAAAATAGCTAAAATCTGTGATGATTAAGTGGTCCAAAACAACTATTTCAATCAATTTTCCAAACTCAACAATTTTTTTAGTTAGTCTAAGGTCTTGTTCACTTGGTTGTAAATTACCACTTGGATGATTGTGTGCTAAAATGATACCTGTTGCAAGACAATTGATGGCTTCTTTAAATAAGATGCGTGCATCTACAACCGTTCCTGTTAATCCTCCTGTCGACAAATGAAATTGTTTGATAACTGTATTTCCACGGTTAAGTAAAATTACATGGAATTCTTCGGTAGGTAAATCTTGCATTTGGGGTAGTAATAATTCATAAGATTGTCTAGAGCATAAAATCTTTATACTTTCCACTTTTGTGCTGTCTTTTCTGCGTCTTCCTAGTTCTAAGGCAGCTAACAGTGTTATTGCTTTTGCTTCGCCAACACCTTTAAATTTACACAATTCTTGAATGCTTTTTTTTGAGAATGAATGTAAATCATTATTTGAATCTGCTAATAAGTCCTTGGCAAGTTCTAATGCGGATTGCTCCCTGCTCCCTGAATTTAATAGTATTGCGATTAATTCACTGTCAGATAGTTGTCTTTTACCCTTTAAAAGGAGTTTTTCTCGTGGTCGGTCATCCTCTGCCCACATTTTAATGGTTTGGTTTTGTTGTAACATTTATTTTAAGTTTAGTAAATTAAAGTTACAAATAATAAATTAAAGAAAACAACTTTTAGTATTTTTTCTATGAATAATTCAAGATTAGTTTCCTAAAATCTTCCGTATCTTTGTCATAAATTCGAAAAAAATGAAACTTCATTACCGAGAAATGGGAGAGGGGCAAGCCTTTGTAATTTTACATGGCTTATTTGGTTATTCTGATAATTGGCAGACACATGCCAAAAAAATTAGCGAATATTATCGGGTTATTTTGGTTGATCAAAGAAACCACGGTCATTCGCCTTGGGATGAAGAAATGTCATACGAATTAATGGCAAAGGATTTAAAACAGTTATTAGATGAACTGCACTTGAAAAACATCATTTTGATGGGGCATTCTATGGGCGGAAAAACAGCAATGGTTTTTTCTCATTTTTTCCCTGAGCTATTAGATAAGTTAATTGTTGTAGATATGGGCGTAAAAGCTTATCCAATGCATCATAATGAGATTTTAAAAGGAATCAAAGCGATTAATCTAGATCAGAAAATTTCACGTTCTGAAGCAGAAACTGCCATGGCGGAATATATTCATTCGACTGGAGTACGTCAATTTTTGCTAAAAAACTTATATTGGAATGAACACAAAATGTTAGCATGGCGAATGAATGTTCCTGTTTTGGAGAAAGAAATGCCTGAAATTTTGCGTTCAATTCATTCGGAAAAGGAACTTTTTATCCCAACATTGTTTATTCGCGGTGAGTTATCTAATTATGTTTTAGATGAAGATTGGGAAGAGATTGAGGAACAATTTCCTGATGCAAATTTAGTCACAATTGCACAGGCAGGTCATTGGGTACATGCTGAAGCACCTCAAGAATTTTTAGATGCAGTACTTAGCTTTTGCTTAAGATAGTTGTATACTGATTTGATTTTGAATTGTTTTTATTCCTCTAATTCTGGTTTCGTGGCAAAATATATGTGTCCCATAATCAAAGGATTAAATACAAAATATTGACATTTTACTATTTCTCCACTTTGCAATTCGCACCAAAATCTATCAGCATCAAATGTTACTGAATCTCCAAAATCATTTACATTTAAACTTCCATTTCCTTTTAATCTAAACATGCGTAATTTGTTTGTTTCACCTGATGTCTCTTTCAAGGTCAGAACACAAAAAGGTTTAGATCTTTTTAAACTATCCACCTGTTTCTTGTTCAAATCATAATTGACAAATTCGTAGTGGATTTTTTTGTAATTGTTCAAATAACGAATCACCATATTCGTGTCCACGGCTTTTAACAAGTTGTTTTGATGCTTCACCGTGTAATTAGAGCCTGATTTTGCTACATAGAAGCTTCGTGTTGGATCATCGAGAAAACGAACATCTACAGATGCAATTTGATCTCTTTCTAAAGCAAAAACTTCTGTACATTTCCATCTTCTTGAATCTGCGAAAAATCGTGGTTCAATGATTCCATTAAAGCCTTTGATTTTCATAATTACTGGCAAATCACTTTTTTCGTCAGGTGTTTCCAGTAACATGTATGTTCCGTAATGGTCTTGCGTAGAAAATCCAACGTACCAAGTTTTTGACCACTCCCCATTTTGAAAAATTTCAACTTTCGTATGGGTACTTGACATTCTATTTGTGATTGTCTTACGTGAATTTTCTGGCACATACCCTTTAAATTCAACATTTTTAAATGTTTCTAAAATCGTATGCACGGGTTGCTGAATCACGCAATTTCCTGCTTCATCTAACCAAACCCCATTTTCCTTTTTCAAGGTGAATTTATTAGCAAAGGCATCGGTAATCAAGATTTTATCCACAGAAGAAGTATCGGCAATGCTAAAATCCAATAATTCTGTGTCCGATTTTCCGCTATTTCTAACAAGATTTGTTGCAAAAAATGCCAAAGCACCTAAGATGATGATGGAAAGGGATAAGATGATACTTTTTTTCTTCATAAATGCTAATATTAATTTCTAGTATATTTTCGTTTTCGGATTATGAAAAAGATGAATGCGATAATAACGACAAGTAAACTTGGTAAAATCAAATTGATTGTTTTGTAAAAACCAGCTTCGAGTTTCACTTTTTCCTTGTCAATTGCATGAATATCAATTTGTTTACTTCTTAAATCTAATACCGAATTATCGCCCATCATATAATCAACCATATTTTGGAAAAATTCTTGATTTCCGTAAACCAAAGGTTGCATTCCCTCAATTTTTGCCATCGTTTCATCAAAACGCAATTCATTAAATGCTTTTGCTCGGTACAAATACCCTCCTTTTTTATCGGGCATGGAATCGTATTTATTGGCAATAAATTTCCCGTTTCCAACAACAAATACTTTTCCTTCTTTGATACTTCTATCCTTAAATTTACTCGTTGGATTTTTCGCAAAAGCATCCACGATTCGATTTTTGTAATGTGAATCAAACGTTCCTTCAACAAGACCTGCAAGACACAATTTGTTATTTTCATCCGTAGGGTCTTGCGCTAAAATTGGATTTGGTCCATAGTTCATTGGGAAACCTAAACTAATTAGTGGAGCCAAGCCTGTCATCGAAGAATTAGTAGAAGAAGTCAAAATCGGACTTGCCACATTTTTGCTATTTCCAACAAACTGAATTTCAGATGCATAACGCAATATTACTGGATCTAAATTTCGAGCAATTGGATGACTTGTTTGTGTGGCACGAATATCAAAAAACCAAGGAATTAATGGTGTTTTGGCAGATGGAACAGCTTTTGGAGCACAACGAACGTCAATTACATAATTATCATTCACTTTTAAGCCATAATCAAACAACATTTTATCCAATTCTAGGTTGTAACGTGTGGTGTGCACAATTCCTTTTTGGTTTAATGTATCTTCATCGATGTATAATTTATCCAAAAAACACATCAAACGTCCGCCTCTCATCAAAAACTGGTCAATCAAGTATTTATCTTTTTCAGAAAGAGCAACTCGAGGTCGCGCAATTACTAATCCTTTTACTCCGTCTAAGGCTTCAATAGAGTCATTTAGAAAAATATCTTCCACCGTGTAATAAGGGGAAATTAAAGCTCTGACCCGCTGAGTTTCAGCAGAATTTAATTCTCCGTGGCCTTGTAAGAATCCTATTCTTGGTTTTTCTGTTTGCGTACTTCTTCGAATTGCACTAATCAACATATATTCTAAGTTGTTGATTGAGTTCTGAATTTGTGCCTCAAATTGGTCATTCAAGGTGTAATATTTTCCTTGTGGCGTTCCTGGCATAAATTGAATGTGATTCACAGTACTTCCAGCATAATCGATTTCTGCACCTGGCCACAACATCATTTGGTTTTGACTTCCATCCTTCATGAAGGTCATATCCATTGGCATAATTCCTTTGCCCTTATTGTAAAGGTTTTCAAATAATTCTTGCTGATCACTTTCACTTCCTTCCATCGGGTCAATGAAAATGTATTCCAATCGATTTCCAGTAAATTGCTTGAATTCTTTTAATTTATCCTCAATCGCATTTCTGAATCTTTTTAACTCAGCAGGCAAATTTCCTTCTAAATAAATTTTTAAAGAAATTCTGTTCTTAAAATGACTTTTGTCGGATAAATATTCAATTGTTCCTTCACTCAAAGAGTATCTTTTATCAGCTGTCGCGTCATAACGATAATAAAGAAAGGAAGCAATGATATTGATAAAAACAATTGCTGTAATTAAAATTGCTAAAAATGACCAATTAAAAACGCCTTTGAATAATTTTTTCTTTTCCATTATTATTTTTTTAACGATTTAATCACGGTTAATGCTGAAAATATAAAAATTGAAATGACACTCAAAAAGTAAACCAAATCACTCGTGTCCACCACTCCTCGTTTGATTGAATCGTAGTGTAAACTTATTCCACAATATTTGATAATGTAGTCGAAATCGCCCATTAAATTAAATGATCCAAGGAGATTTAGTCCATCGTAGAAAATCCAGCAAAGAAACATCGCAAGAATAAATGCAACGATTTGGCTGTTTGTAATGGATGATGCAAAAATTCCAATCGCGACAAAAACGGAGCCTAATAAAATTAAGCCGAGGTACGATGTAATCATTGCTCCGTGGTCAAAATCTCCACTTTCTAACGCTAACGAATACATGGAGAAATAGAACACAAAGGTTGGTAAAATGGCGATGATTACTAGAGTTACACCCGCGAAATATTTTGCTAAAAGTATGTTTAAATCAGAAATTGGTCTTGTAAATAAAAGTTCAATGGTTCCAGATCTTCTTTCCTCGGCAATGGTTCTCATCGTAATTGCTGGAATTAAAATCAAAAAAATCATGGGTGAAAGGTTGAAAAATGGAATTAAATCCGCTTCAGCGCCTTCCAATAAATTGGTGTCTTCAGAAATTACCCAATGAAATAATCCCGAGGTAATTAAAAAAATTAAGATGAAAGTATAACCGATGATGGAACTCAAAAAACTTCTTATTTCTTTAAAATATAGTGCTTTCATTTAAAATTTCTCTTTCTTTTGGGTTTAATCTACAAAAATAGAAATAAAAATTGAAGTTAAAGTCAAAAAAAATGGGTCTTGGCAAAAAACTAATTTTATCATAAAGTTTGTTTGGTAATTCAAACACCTGGTGCTAAATCCGGAATAAAAATGTATTTATTATTTTTAATGAAGTTTAGGCAAGGGGAGTTGATCAATTAGGGTAATTTCTTCCTTTTTTCTGAACAAGGTGTCTACTAAAATAATACTTTTACCGCTATACAAATAAATGATTGTGAATGGATTTTCCTTTATTCTGTAATCATTTTCAGTTATTTCAAAATGCCATCCGCACGTTTTTGTGGAATCGACTACCTCGCGTTTACTATTTTTAATTGGTAGGTAATATGTTTCACACGAACCTTTGATTGTTGACTTGTCGGATGGGAAAAACAATTTTAGTCCATCAAATTGAATGTTTGTGTCACAAATGGTTACTCCACATCTTGATGAGTCACCCCATAAGAAATAGATTTCATTATATCCGTCATTTGTTGTATACGTATAATATTCACTTGTACCAAAATCACAGGAGCCTATGAGTATTACCAAAAGAAGGTAAACGAATATATTTCTTTTGTGTGTTTTCTTCAATTTGAATAATTTCCTAATAAATGTCTTCTAATTTCCCTTTATCTCAAACTCAGTTCTTCTATTTTGCTGTTTTCCTTCTTCCGTTTTGTTCGTAGCAATTGGTAAATTTGAACCATACCCTTTTGCTGTCATTCTCGCGGCTGCAATACCTTTTGAACTTAGGTAAGTAACAACAGCCTCAGCACGTTGTTGTGATAAAAAATCATTTACTGTTGCTGAACCTGTATTGTCTGTGTGACCAGAAATTTCGATTTTCAAATTCGGAACGTCCTTCATCAATTTCACCAAACGATCTAATTCTGCATTGGATTCTGCTCTTAAACTAGATTTTCCGAAATCAAAAAAGATGTTTCGTAAAGCAATTTTACTCCCAACAGCAATATTTTTTAATTCGATGGTTTTGTTTACTAAATTATCGTCACTTCCTGCAGGAATATCAAAGTTTTCTGAATGGAACAAATAACCAGCTGCTTTTACAGCAATTC
>CAZHLZ010000103.1:0-10812 GCA_964532475.1 uncultured Chitinophaga sp. | reverse complement strand
CCAATAAATTTGGTATTTTAGAAGGTAAAACAGAAGGTTCTTCCAAACTATCATCAAAATTTGGTTTAAAATCCACCGTGTCTTTCTCCAAATCATCCAACATGTCTTCCGCGATTTTTCTCAATCTCGCTTCCGTGTAACGCATTGCTGCTGGGCTATCACCATCAACTGAACCAAAGTTACCTTGTCCGTCAACTAGTGGATAACGTAAGGACCAAGGTTGAGCCATACGTACCATTGTGTCGTAAACTGAACTATCACCATGTGGATGGTACTTTCCTAATACTTCACCAACGATTCTTGCCGACTTTTTATGAGGTCTGTTTGAGTAAACACCTAAATCTTGCATACCGTACAAAACTCTTCTGTGAACTGGCTTAAAACCATCTCTCACGTCTGGAAGTGCTCTTGAAACGATTACCGACATTGAATAATCAATGTAGGCTGCTTTCATTTCATCTTCGATGTTAATTTGAATTATTTTTTCTCCGTCTGCCATATTGTCATTAATAACTTAATTTGCATAAAAATTGATACACTTGTACTACTTTGTGTAAGGGGTCGAAATTAGTCAATTTCAGGAGATAAAAAAAACATAAAAAATGCTATTTATAAACAATATTCTGTGGAAAATTGCCTTTTTTGATGACTTATTAACAATTTTATTAAATTAAATTTGTCCTTGTGATAAAAAATTGGTTATTTAGCAACAAACTTAATTAAAATGGAAGCAAAATTTTCTCCAAGAGTGAAAGATGTGATGGCTTTTAGTAAAGAAGAAGCGATTCGCTTAGGAAGTGATTACATTGGTGTGGAGCACCTTCTTTTAGGTTTAATAAAGGAGGGTTCGGGTAAGGCAATTCGAATTTTAGTTGAGTTTAACATCAACCTTATTCAGTTGAGAAGCGAAATCGAATCCGGCTTGGTTCGCAACGCTGCGCCAAAACTAAATATATCCAATAACATTCCTTTAGTGAAACAAGCTGAAAAGGTGATCAAAATGACCTACCTGGAAGCAAAATTCTTTAAAAGTCCAGTGATTGGTACAGAACATTTGTTACTGACCATCTTAAAAAATGAAGACAGCACCGCTTGTTCGATACTAAACAAATACGGTGTTATTTATGAAAATGCAAAAGAAGAATTTGAAAGTATGATAGAAGAAAACAAATTACCAAAATCAGAGTTTCCTGGTTCGCAAGACGATGAAGGGGAAAACTTTGGAGCTGCGCAGAAAAAAACGGCAGATCCTAAATCAAAAACACCAGTTTTAGACAATTTCGGTCGTGATTTGACCAAGATGGCTGAATTAGGAAAACTTGACCCAATCGTTGGTCGAGAAAAAGAAATTGAGCGAGTAAGTCAAATTTTGTCTCGTAGAAAGAAAAATAATCCAATTTTAATTGGTGAACCTGGTGTTGGTAAAAGTGCAATTGCTGAAGGTTTGGCCTTAAGAATTGTGCAACGTAAAGTGTCACGAATTCTTTTCAACAAACGTATTGTTTCTTTGGATTTGGCTTCCTTAGTAGCTGGAACAAAATACAGAGGTCAATTCGAGGAAAGAATGAAGGCAGTGATGCAAGAAATCGAAAAAAATCCAGATGTAATTTTGTTTATTGACGAAATTCACACCATCATTGGTGCTGGAGGTGCAAGCGGTTCTTTGGATGCTTCAAACATGTTTAAACCTGCATTAGCTCGTGGTGAAATGCAAGCGATTGGAGCTACAACATTGGATGAATACCGTCAATACATTGAAAAGGATGGAGCCTTAGAAAGAAGATTCCAAAAAGTATTGATTGAACCAACTTCTGTGGATGAAACAATTCAAATTTTGAACAACATCAAAGACCGTTATGAAGAACACCACATGGTTTCTTTCACTCCAGAAGCGATTGAAGCATGCGCAAAATTAACGGATAGATACATTTCTGATCGTCATTTGCCAGATAAAGCGATTGATGCTTTGGATGAAGTTGGATCAAGAGTTCACATTACAAATATCAATGTTCCTCAAGAAATTTTGGATATTGAGAAAAAAATTGAGGAAATCAACATTGAGAAAGCGAATGTTATCAAACAAGCGAAGTACGAAGAAGCAGCTGTTTTGAGAGACGACGAACGCAAATTGCAAGAAAAACTTGAGCTTGAAAAGAAAAAGTGGGAGGAAGAAAGCAAAGCTAAACGTGTACAAGTTACTGAAGATAATGTTGCTGAAGTTGTTTCCATGATGTGTGGAATTCCAGTTACAAGAATTGCTCAAAAAGAAAGTGGAAAACTTGTTTTGATGGGCGAAGAATTACGTGGAAAAGTAATTGGACAAGACGAAGCTGTTGAAAAAGTAGTAAAAGCTATTCAACGAAATAGAGCAGGATTAAAAGATCCTAACAAACCAATTGGTTCCTTTTTCTTTTTAGGACCTACAGGTGTCGGTAAAACTCAATTAGCGAAAGTTTTATCACGTTACTTATTTGACACGGAGGATTCTTTGATTCGAATTGATATGTCAGAATACATGGAGAAATTCTCTATTTCAAGATTGGTTGGAGCGCCTCCGGGATACGTTGGTTACGAAGAAGGTGGACAATTAACTGAAAAAGTGAGAAGAAAACCTTATTCTATCATTTTGCTAGATGAAATTGAGAAAGCGCATCCAGATGTATTTAATTTGTTGTTGCAAGTATTAGACGACGGTCACATGACTGACGGTTTAGGACGAAAAATTGATTTTAAAAATACAATTTTGATCATGACTTCGAACATTGGAGCGCGTCAATTAGCAGATTTTGGAACAGGAGTTGGTTTTGGTACTAAAACTCAATCTGAGCAAAAAGAAGAAAATTCAAAAATTGTAATTCAAAATGCATTGAGAAAAGCGTTTTCTCCAGAGTTTTTGAATCGTATTGACGACATGATTATGTTCAAATCTTTGGATAGAACAAGCATTCATAAAATTATTGATTTGGAATTAGCGAAATTGTACGGAAGAATCAATGATTTGGGTTACGAAATCGAAATGACAGAAAAAGCAAAAGATTTCATTGTTGACAAAGGTTACGATGAAAAATTTGGAGCTAGACCATTAAAAAGAGCGATTCAAAAATACATTGAAGATCCACTCGCGGAAGAAATCATTAAGTCAAATTTGCAAGAAGGAGACAAAATTTCCTTAGATATTGAAGATGGAACCGAAATTTTGAGTGTAAAAATTCAAAAAGGAGCTAGTAAGTCAAAATCTAAATAAATTTAATTTTAAATAATTAAAAAGCTTGTTTCAATTTTGAGACAAGCTTTTTTTGTGGGAAATTTTGGAGAAATATGTTGCTTGATTGGAAATTTTCTTTTACGCGGTATTGCCTTAGCATCTGATTTTCTGTTTTTGCAATTCAGCGCAAGAGTATAGATTTTTTCCCAGCAAAACAAATCATTAAAATCAAGAAAGTTTGCAGGAAGTTGAAAAAATGTACAAAAACTAATGAAGTTTTGGGGAATATTTGTATTTTTGGTTAATGTAAATTTCGAAGAAAATGGATGTGGGGTAAGAATTTTTTGTGTAGCAGGATTTCAAATCCAGCTGAGCGTGGTTCATCTCTTGAAAAAACAAATGTTTGGTCAATTTCAGATAACTGCTGACACTTTTTTCTCGTTTTTTTTGTGTTGAGCCTGTGGCAAAAAAATGGAGCTAAGAGTTTGTTATGAGCTTTTATTTTTTAATGTGTAACCTATCCCAATACTAAAAAAACTAGTGAAATTATAACTTTGATTATTCTTTTTACCTCCAATAAGCAGAACGCTATTATCAGTATTTTTCCAAAATAAAAATCCAAATCCTCCTTTAGTTGTCAAATAAATATTTTCATTGATCTTATTTTGTAAAGTGAACCCAATTACATTGTCTACTGTTATGAATGGGCCAAAGATTCTCTCATCTTTTGTATATAAAAAATCAGATTCTGACTGTGGATTAGTCACTAAAGTGTCGTATGCAAAATACATTTTATGAACCTGACTAATCAATGATGTTTGGTTGTTGTAAAAAAGACCAAATTTATAATGTGAGTTATGTAAAAAAAAATATTCAAAGCCTAGTTGCATACCAAATCTCTGACCAAAATTTTCGGCAAAAGCTGATTTTTTTATGAATGTACCAATTGGCACTTTGTCTATCCTATTAATGTGATAAGTAAGTCCTGCCGAAAGGGAAATATTAGAAATTGTTTTTTTAAATGACAAATTAAGATTTCGTCCAATGTATATATCATTAAAAATAAATTCAATGGATGATTGAGAAAACGAAAAAACAGAAATTGTGAATGTAATTATAAAAATTATCAGTTTCATGTGTTGAAATATTAAAGTTACTGCGAGCATTACTCGCAGTAACAAATTTAATTAATTAACTTTAATAAGATGATATTCAGATTTCCAGCTAGAAAATGGAATAACAGTTTCCCAACCAAACCATTCGAAAGGTGTTGCGTGAATGTTAACCGTACTTGGAATCCATTGATACCAGTCATTTGCATATCTTGCACGACCCCAGAAAGACCCCGCTGCGCTAAGTTGCACCGCGCCAGCAGCCACCTAGTGAATCCTGCGGCACACAAATCTCAAATCCACACTCATTTTCCAAAACTTTTTACTTTGTTCAAAAATACAAACATTCTTTAATAAGTGACTAGTTTATGTACAATTTTTTCAACTTCAAGTATACTTTCTTGGTCTTGGTAATTTGATGCTGAAGAATAAACCCAATGAAACGCTTCCTTTACAAAGCCCGCTCTAACAGGATTATTGTGAATATAGTTAATCTTATCCCAAACAAAATTATGAGAATATAATTCAATGGCATGATTCCCTGATTGCCAAAATTTAAAGTTTTTGTGTTTTTCACTTTCTTGTGCCGCTTTTGAAAATTGGCTTAGCATCCATTATCTTCTGCTCTCAGCTTCATTTTGTATCTGAAACAAAATTTTCTTTGCTGTAAATTTTTTAAAATCCCTAATTGTATCTTTTAAAGAAAAAGGTTCATTTATACTAACTAACATGTGTAAATGATTACTCATCAAACAATATGCGAAAATAACTAATCCTTTTTCCTTTTGACAGTAGGCTAAAGAATCAATAATAGCTTGAGCATGATTTTTCCTAGTAAAAACGTCAATCCATGACTCAACAGTCAATGTTATGTAATAGGCATTATTTGCTTTGATATTTAATTTCTCTCCTTGTTTCATAGTTAAAGGTAAGAAAAATTATTTAAAGAAAAAATGCCGCAGGATTCACTTCGTGGCTGCTGGCGCGGTGCAAATCCAGCGGAGCGGGCGTTAATTTTGACAAAAATTATTCCTTTACAAATTTAAATCTTGAATTTTGGAAAAATCCCCACGCCCCGACGGAGTCTGGAAAGCCCGCATGAGTGCAGCGAAGAGGACTTGGAGGCGCAGGCGGTTAAGGCGCCCAAATCAAACTCCAAAGCTTTAATTCATCACTTTCATCAAATATTTATACATTTCTAACATGCAAACGATGTCAAATTTATATACTTTTTCGTGTGGTGTGTGCACATTGTCTTCTGGCGCGCCAATGAATACCCAGTCAAATGGAACGTCCGTTTTTTGCAACATGGTGCCATCGCTTCCTCCAGCAGATTCAACTTCTAACTGGTATTTTACTCCTGATGATTCTGCGTGTTTGAGTATTTCTTTTAAATAAGCTCTGCGTGGCAAGCCGCTATCTCGCATGGAAATGGCAACGCCGCCGCCGTGAATTACGCCATCTGTGACCCAGGTAATGTCTGAAATGAGTGCATGGCGGACCTTAAATTTTTCAAATAAGAATCGACCGCAAAAACCAACGGAATTTCCTCCATGTTCTTCGTAGGTACTAAACACGATTGCCCCATTTTCAAGTGTTTCTGCAAGTTTTAAAGCGTTCCAAACTCCCAAACGATTGTCTAAATAGGGCGATTGAATGTATAAATCGGTTTCTCTAAAGTTAGGTTTGAAGGTCAACACTGTGGCGCGATCAAATTCTCTGTCGGAAACATACTTAATGTGCTGATTTCCATGTGAATCTTCAATAATCATTATTTCTGTTTCAATTTCTCCTTGTGAATCAGAACCGACAAGTTCGTAGCCATCAACAGCTCTAGGACCTCCAATTTTATATAAATTTTTGTCGTAAGCACTTGAAAAGCCAATGGTGTCAATATGTGCGAAAACTGCCGTTTTTGGTTTTCCAAAGATCAGAATGATGTTATCTTGAAATTCATCTCCTGAAAAAACTTGAACATCGGACTTCCAAGTTGATTTGTTTTCAGAAATGTAGTTTAAAATAAAGTTTTTGATTACTTCTTCATCGGAGGAGGCTCCTCGAACCTGAATTAAATCTTGTAATAATTTCATAAATTTATTGTTTCTTGCGTGAATTTAAGTGTTTTTAAATCAAGTAATTGCGATTTTAATTGATCTATTTTGTCATTTTCCAATTCAAAATTTATTTGACAGCTTTCTGCTAAATTTTGGGCTACAATTTTTACTTTTCCAAGCTTCAACAAGGACATGGTTTTTGGTAAATCTTCGTACTCAAAACAAATTTCGAACTGACTTTTTAAGGTTTCAACAATGATTTCAGCTTGTTCGATGGCTTCTTTGGCTGCCTGTTTATAAGCTTGAACTAAACCTCCAACGCCTAATTTTGTTCCGCCGTAATAACGCACCACTGCTACCAACACATTACTTAGTTCAAAAGAATTAATTTGACCTAAAATTGGCGTACCGGCAGAATTTGAAGGTTCGCCATCGTCATTTGCTCTAAATTTTACATCGTTGACTCCCGTTTTGTATGCATAACAAATATGTGTAGCTTGTGGATGAAGGATTTTTAATTTCTGTAATTCCATTTTAATTCCTTGTTCATTGGCCACCGGAATAGCGTAGCCCAGGAATTTGGAACCCTTTTCTTTAATCAAACTTTCAGCACTTGATTTTAAAGTTTTGTATGAAATTAACATCGTAAAACAAAAATATGTATATTAGTGCTTCAATAATACAGAATTTATGAAACTTTTAAACATCACTATTTTTATATCAATTTTTATTCTGTTTGCTTGCAAAAAAGAAGAGGAAAAGACCATCAATCCGTGTGCAAACGGCAAAAAAGATAATGGAGAAACTGAAGTGGATTGCGGAGGGCCATGTAAAGCTTGTGTAACCTATCCCTACATGGTGGTTCGCGCCAACGGCGAGACGAAACAAGTAAATCAGAAGGATGTTCTTATGGAAGGAAGTACATGGGTTTTGACTGGTGGTTTTGATACAACCTTGTTTCAAATTAATATCGGAACGGAATTAACGGAAGGAATTAATCCAATAAACGCTTTGAATACAGGAGCTGTGAGAGGAACTCAACAAATGACTTTTGTGTCGGGAGTAATCGGGATAAGTGAGCATAACGTTTCTGCCAAGAAGGTTAGCGGAAATTTTGAAGCTATTTTTGCTAATGGGTTTGATACATTGAGGTTGGAAGATGGGCAGTTTGAAAATCTTGAATATTGATATAAATCTCCCCAAAATAATAGACCTTGGGGAGATAAATAATTAAAAATTGCCTCTCAATGTTAATGTGAAATTTCTTCCAGAAGCAGAAATACCTGATCCAAATGTTCTGTACAATTGGTCAGTAATGTTTTCAACACCTGCTGCAATTGACATGTTTTTGTTGGGGTAATATGCAATTTTAAAATTTAAAGTGTACCAACTTGGAGTAAAAGGATTTCCGTTTTCATCTTTTGCAAAAGTAACATCATCTTGTAAGTCAGTTAAAGGGAAATCTTTGAGTTCCATTTTGCCATTGTAAGCCACGAAAAAATCCGTTCTAAATTTACGATGTTTGTACGAAATTGTTGTCCGTCCAAAAAGTGGAGCCACGTGTGATTTTGGGAAATATTTTAAACTATCCACACTATATTCCTGACCTTCTTGGAAACTAATTACACTTTTAAGGGTCAATCCTTTAAAGATGATTACTTCAATTCCTGCTTGAACTCCGTAAACACTTGCGTCAGAAGTATTTTGAATGGCCAAAATTTGACTCATTTCACCATCGTAAATCATGCTGTCTTGTCCGTCAATTTGAAAAGAACTTCTTGCCAAGGCATTTTGTAAAAAAGTATAATAAAACACACCGTCAAGTTTTACCTTGTTTTTGATGTTTCCCATAAACCCCACTTCTCCATTGTACGCATATTCTGGTTTTAAATTCACATTTGGAACCACAATTGCACCTGCTTGAGAATCAAATACTTTCCCAATATCGTCAATGTTTGGTGCTCTAAATCCTGTGGATGCATTGGCATAAATTTGAAATTTATTTGTTGGATTATAAACCAAACCAAGACTTCCGTTTAATGCTCCATTGTTACTTTTTGCCTGCAAAAAAGGGTAGGGGAAGAGTGTTGTATCAAAGTTGGCTTCAATTGCATAATGCGAATAGCGAATCCCTGCATTTAGTCCAAATTTACTGCTTAATTTGAATTTTAAATTTGCGTAAATTCCTGCTGAATTCCATTTGGAACTATCGGGATAACGTGAATTGATAACTTCTTCCTCCAAACTTTGGATGTGAGTTCTTTTGCCTTCCGATGAGATTGAATTAGAAACGAATTCAGCACCATAAGATAAGTCCAGTTTTTCTGATAATTTTTTGTTCAAATCAGCATTTAGAGAAAATATTCCAACATTTTCAATTTGACTTCGTCTCTTCATGTTGTTGAATTTTCTATCATGACGACTTTCTTCATAATCTTGATAAGCAGCAATAAATCTCAATTTATCATACATTTTTGTTGATTTATGGTGGTTTAAGGCAAATCGATTCATAATCCATTTTTGTGGACCATAATACCATTCTGCATTGTCCAAATTTCCATCATTATTCAAATCAATTGTCAATCTATCGTAACGCGGGGCATTGGAAGATTCAGAATAATTGAGTGAATATTCAAGTTCTAAATTTTCGCTGGCCTTAAATTTTACTTTCTGAATAATGTTTCTTTGAGAATAGCCTGAATTTACTTGTAAATTTGGGTCTTCATTGATGAAAGTACTGTCTTTTCCACCTGAACTTGCTTGGTACTTTAGTCTTAAATAGGAAGAATCACCTCCTTTTGAACCTGTGCGTAAATCTCCAAAGTCAGAAAATGTAACATCTGTAATAAGTGCCCATCGAGGACTTCCAAAACTAAAATTGACATGTTTTGTCCATTCGTTATTTGCTGTTGAATACCTTGCAAATAGGTTTCCTGTCACTTGATTTTCTTTAGAGTTACTAAAACGAGCTTCTTTTGTTCGGAAATCCATAACTCCACCAATTGCGTCACTTCCATACATTACAGCTCCAGGTCCAAATAGAATTTCGGCTCCTTCCAATGAATTTGCATCCAATGAAATCACATTTTGCAAGTTCCCAGCACGGTAAATTGCATTATTCATTCGAACTCCATCTACAACAAGCATCACTCGATTCGTACCAAATCCTCTTAATTGAGGAGAGCCACCAGCTAATTGACTTTTCTGGATGTACGCATAACCAGAATTTTCTAATAAATCCGCACTTGTTTGTGGATTTAAAAAAGAAACATCTTTTAAATTTAATTTTTCAATTTTAAAAGGAACATTTCTTTTTTCTTCCTCCCAACGATTGGCAGTGACAATTACATCATCCAAGGAAAGTGGATCCTGTTTTAGTTCAACGATTTTTAGCTTTTGAAGTTCCTCGAAGTTTAATTTTAGTTCCAAATAACTTGCGTACTTGAAGTTTATTACTTCTCCCGGAATAAAATTCTGAAGGTCAAAATCACCTTTAATAGATGATAAAATTTTTGTTTTTGATGAATAAATTATCACATTTGGAATTTCCTCTTGTGTAATTTCATCAATAATTGTTATTTTTTGCGCAAAAGTGTGTGCACAAAATAGTAATCCCATAAGGGATAGAATAATTTTTTTCATTATTTGAAATTTGATAAATAAAATGTACATTTCCAATCAAGGGAATTATACTAATTTTTAAGTCAAAGTCTACAAAAATGAATATTTTGGAGGAGGAATATCTACATGAATCGCTCTGTTTTTGGCGAAAAATGAATAAGAGAATTTAGTTTTTTTCTCTTTGTATATTTTGTGTTGGAAGTCGATTGTTGAATCAAAAGAATTGGCAATATAAGGTTTTTCTACTATTGAAAAAACAATCTTTAAAGGTGATTTATTTGGTTCATTACCAAGGTTGAAATTTACATTTTGCGTCAAGTTTTTAAATAAAATTGTTTCTTGTTTGTCATTCACACATTTAAGAAAAATATTTCCCTTTTTGTCTGTTTTGGAGTAAACAATATCGTAATAATTTTCTCCAATTTTAAATTCCTTTTTCTTAGTAAAAATTAATTTAGAATATTGTTTTGGAGTAAATTTAAACTTGATAAGTTGATTTTTAGGAACTCCTTCCTTGATAATGGTTTTTAGTTCTTTTCTAATTTTATTTTTTTCATGATTAAAATATAAGGTAAAACCCAAAACCTGTGTAAAAAACACAAGAAGAAAAAATGCGGGGATTACTTTTCTTAACATGTAGCAAAAATAAGGAATTATTTTGTTTTTAGGAATAGAAATGTTTGTTGTTAATTTTAAAAAGGGTAATACTGAACCAAAGATCAAAATTAAGGTATGGCAAAAAATAATTTCACGTTCTTTTTCATCGCCAAAAAGAACCAAAAGTAGCTTCGCTGAGACCGCCTTCGGCTAAGTTCTAGTG
>CAZHLZ010000102.1:0-10847 GCA_964532475.1 uncultured Chitinophaga sp. | reverse complement strand
AATACTTTCTAATTCAATTTCAAGTCCAAATGCGAGCAATAATAAAAAATATTGAATCGAAAAAACAAAGTGTCTCAAAAAACTAAAAATCAATTGTTTAAACAAAAAGTTTGATTTTTCTTTCACCTCATCTAAAATGCGCACCAACCATTTTTTTCGTTGAAAAAGAAATTTACTTATTTTGAAAAGAGAGAAATATCCAACTAGAAAAATTGAAGAAAAAAACAAAATTAATAACAGTAATAAAGTGTAATTTATTTCATGAAAATCTTTTGGTAAACCCAAAATTAGAATTCCAATTAAACCAAAAATCATGCTTGCAACAAACTGTGCTGTATTAGAAATTAAAGTCAAAAAAGTAAGTGAAATCCGATTTCGTCTTTCAAAATAAAACAACCTTCCAATGAAATTCCCAAGTAAATTTGGCGTTAGAAATCCAGATAAATTTCCCGCCATGTAAGACGCAAATTTTGTTTTAAAATCAGAATTAATATTCAAGATTTTGAGTGTGTTAGTCCATTTTAAAAATTCAAAAAATTGATTTGCGAAAACTAATAAAAAAGCCGCAAAAAAAGCTGAAAAACTGGTAAGTTGAATTTCAGAAAAAGCTTTTAAATCGATCTTTTTCACTTGTAAATACAGGAAATAAAGAACCAATGCAAAAAGAATAACTTTTGCAAAAAACACCAGAATTGCTTTATTTTTACTAATTTTAAACACTAAAACTCCTTAAAAAATGCTTGAAGATAAGATAATTCTTGGAATTGACCCCGGAACAACCGTTTTAGGTTATGGAATTATTCATATCAAGGGCAAAAATATGGAATTATTGAATTTCGGCATTGTTCAATTGTCAAAATTGCCAACGCATCCCGACAAATTAAAACGAATTTTTGAGCGACTAGATGGTTTAATTAAAGAATATCGTCCTGACGAAATGGCCATTGAAGCTCCCTTTTTCGGCAAAAACGTTCAATCGATGTTAAAACTTGGTCGTGCACAAGGAGTTGCAATCGCTGCGGCAATCAACAACAATGTTCCATTTGAGGAATACACACCACGAAGAATCAAACAAGCTATTACAGGAAATGGAAACGCTTCCAAGGAACAAGTTGCTGCTATGTTACAGAGTTTGCTAAAATTCAAGGAAATTCCAAAATTATTGGATGCCACTGATGGTTTGGCGGTTGCTTTATGTCACCATTTCTCAAAAGGAATCGGAGAACATAACAAGGTTGGAACAAATTCTTGGTCAAGTTTTGTAAAAAAAAATCCAGAGAGGAAGGTGTGAGCTACTCTCTCTCTAAACAAAACTTTTCAGCCAAGATAATGCATCCCTTTCATTAGTGAACATGGAAATTGGTTTTTTAGGTTTATTCACTTTTAACAGAAAATTGATGATTAATTTATGAGCCATATTATTTGTAACATAAGCAATTGCCAAAGTGGCCCTTTCTTTTTCTGGATTTGCAGTAAATTCCCTTGCTTTTTTACTAAAGGAACTAAACTCACCGATAAAAATTAGCACTGGAACCTTTTGATTTTCTGTCATTTGAAGAGAAGTTTCAACCAAATTCTGTACATCTTTTTCATCCACATCGGTATTTGGAAAAACATGTACTTCCATTACACCATCCTCGCGATAAAAAAGTTTACAAAAATCAAGTTCCCGAGTGTTTTCCATCATTTGTTTCTATTATTAAACCACTTCCAAAATCCTTTATAATGATCTTTCCGCACATGTTTGCAATTGGAACATTTATAAGTATAAGTAGTATCGGTATAAACAGTATTACTTGAAGATAACAATCCTGGATCGTAATCTTTTGGGTTACTTTGACTAACACCTTGGTACCTCATTTTAAATTTCTTGCATTTTGAACAATATGCGTTCATGTAATAGGCAAAGATGAAATACACAATTAATAAACCAAAGATAATTGCAAATACATAAAACATAGAGGATTGATATAAATCAGCAAACTGAAAATCTTTTTGATACTCGTCGTAAAAGGTCAAATTTGTAGAGGAAGCATAACCGCTAAGTTCAAACATGGAAATATATTGTTTTGCTGGTCCCCACATGCCTGATTTATCTGATTTCGTAGTATCCAAAGCCCAAACTTGACCGTACATCGTGTTTAACTTTGATTCAAAATCATCCCAATTTCCATAATCGAATTCCATTTCAACACGAAATAAACGATTATTGTAGAAGTGTAATTTTGTCTTTTTGCTAATTTTTCCAAAAATTGAAACCTTATCCAACATTAACAAAGAAATTTCATCCAAGGCTTCGGGATTGGTAATATCAGTGCAATTTGAACGATACTTTTGAGGAGCATCTCCAAAATGAAATTCAGTAAAAGGATAATCTAGTTTTTCTTTCTCTTGTGAAAAGGAATTGAAGGACAAAAAAGCGATTAGTATTAGTAGTATTTTTTTCATAGTGTTTTTTATTGCAATAATAGAAATTCATCATAAAAAAAACAAGTTTTATGACGAGAAAAAATCAATTTTAAGACTGAATTATTTCACCTTCACAATTCTATCCACATACAAATCCTCCACTTTTTTTCTTGCCCAAGGTGTTTTTCTCAAAAATTTCAAACTAGATTTTACGCTTGGTTCATGATTAAAACAATTGATTGGAATTAAATAGCTCAAATGTTCCCAACCATATTTTTCGTACAATTCGGTCACAATACGTTCTAAAGTTATTCCGTGAAGTGGATCCATTTTTTTGAATGTAAAATTAAAAATTGAGAATGTAAAATGTCATTTTTAATTTTACATTCTCAATTCTTCATTTATTTAACCAACTTTCTATACTTAATTCTCTTCGGAGCAGCGTCGCCTAAACGTTTTTTACGATTCTCCTCGTACTCAGAGTAAGAACCTTCAAAAGAATAGACTTGTGAATCTCCTTCAAATGCTATGATGTGAGTACAAATACGATCCAAGAACCATCTGTCGTGAGAAATAACAACCGCACAACCAGCAAAATTCATGATTCCTTCTTCCAAAGCTCGTAAAGTATTTACGTCTATGTCATTGGTTGGCTCATCCAATAATAAAACGTTGGCCTCCGTCATTAATGTCATTGCTAAATGCAAACGATTTCGCTCACCACCTGATAAAATTCCAACTTTTTTGTTTTGATCTGAACCATTGAAGTTGAATTTCGACACATACGAACGTGCATTTACTTTTTGATTTCCAATTTCAATAAAATCGTTTCCACCAGAAATAACTTCGAAAACAGTTTTATTTTCGTCAATATCTTTGTGGGTTTGATCTACATAACCAATCTTAACGGTTTCACCAACGGTAAATTCACCTGAATCAGGCTGTAACTCGTCCATAATCATTTTGAAAATCGTAGTTTTACCAGCACCATTTGGTCCAATAATTCCCACAATTCCTGCTGGTGGAAGTTTGAAATTCAAATCATCATACAACAATTTATCTCCAAAAGATTTCGCAACATGAATCGCATCGATAACATTGTTTCCTAGACGAGGTCCGTTCGGAATTGGAATTTCCAAAACGTCTTCTTTTTCTTTCATGTCTTCAGAAAGCATCTTGTCGTAGTTTGCTAAACGAGCCTTACTTTTCGCTTGACGCGCTTTCGGATTCATTCTCACCCATTCCAACTCTTTCTCCAACATTTTTTGACGTTTAGAAGCAGTTTTTTCTTCCGCTTTCAAACGATTTCCTTTTTGCTCCAACCAAGATGAATAATTTCCTTTCCAAGGAATACCTTCTCCCCTATCCAACTCTAAAATCCATCCAGCAACATTATCTAAGAAATATCTATCGTGGGTTACTGCAATCACTGTTCCCGCATATTGTTGTAAATGTTGTTCTAACCAATCAATCGATTCAGCATCCAAGTGGTTTGTAGGCTCATCCAACAATAATACATCAGGATTTTGCAATAACAAACGACATAAAGCAACGCGACGTTTTTCACCTCCAGATAGGGTCTCAATCAATTGATCATCTGGCGGACAACGTAAAGCATCCATCGCTCTTTCTAATTTTGTGTCCAATTCCCAAGCGTCTAAAGCATCAATTCTGTCTTGCACCAAGGCCTGACGATTGATTAATTTATCCATTTTATCAGGGTCGTTCAAAATCTCTTCATCCATAAATGAATTGTTGATTTCTTCGTACTCTTTCAAAACATCAACAGTTTCTTGAGCACCTTCCATCACAATTTCTTTCACTGTTTTTGTCAAATCTAATTCAGGTTCCTGAGCTAAATAACCAACAGAATAACCTTCTACAAAAACGACATCGCCTAAATAATTTTTATCCAAACCAGCAATGATTTTCATTACCGTAGATTTACCAGAACCGTTCAAACCGATGATACCAATTTTTGCACCATAGAAAAATGAAAGGTGAATATTTTTAATAATTTGTTTTCCTTGAGGAGTGCTTTTCGAAACACCACGCATCGAAAAGATTACTTTTTTATCGTCAGACATATTGAGTGATTTTTATGCAAAAATACATTTTTTTGAATTAAATCAAAAGATAAAAAATCCCAAATTAGTAAACTACCAATCCGCATGGGCAACGTATTTGGTGTTTCCACCAATTGAAAATACTATGATTATTGGGAAAAGCTCTGCTGAAAATATAAATTCATTTACATAAAAAGAATTACTTGGCACAATATCTTCTATGTAAATATTTTCTAATTTTTATATCCTAATTTTTTTCCTTCTCCCATAACCTTGTCTTTTTTATCTTTATCAACTAAGTAGTTAAGTACCTCATAAACATCAGAATAATTAATTTCCAGTTCAGAAATTCGTTTAGCCAACTCATCGTACGATATTGAAAATTCCCTCATTAAAACGAATGAGCGCATGATAAAAATGTTCACCTCAATTGCTTTTTCTGAGTGTAAAACAGAACTCAACATAGCGACACCTTGTTCGGTGAACACATAGGGTAAATACTTTGCAAACTTGCCTCGACCAACGTCTAAGGTCGCAAATTGCGACCTTAGAGAATCATACTCTTCCTTTGTCAGTTGAAACATGATCTCGATTTGCTATCGGGACAATTGGAAATCACTTTCTACGACCTTTTTTAATGTAATATTTGTTCAATTCCATTGTTTTCTCAAATTTTAAAGGACCTATTAAATTAACGGATTTTAAAATAAAAACTTATCCCTTTTTCATTGCTTTGAGTTTTTCCTTAAACTCCTTATCCCACTTATTTCCTTTAATAATTTCAATTTTTCCATTAATTGAAATTTCAAAGCTAGAAATTAAAAAAACAACTTTAAGCGGTATTTCATTTCCATATTTAGCATTAATACGACTTAAATTATAAAATTCTTCATTTGTTAAATTATTCCAATCAAACGAAGCTAAATCTTTATCATCGATGTAAATACTTGGATTTGGAAGGGGCAAAACTACGTACTCAAAATTCCCATGGGAGATTGTATCTCCCTTTGCAATTGATAGCAGATTTAGGGAACATTTTTTTACATTTTGGGAGTTTATTACAACTTTATTTTTTTCCAAGTATTGAACACTTGCTCCTTCAGCATGAATTATTAAGCTGTCATATTCTCCCGGAACTTGAAACGCAACTACACAATCAAATCCTCTATATAATACATTCAAATCAGGAAAAGAAATTACTCCATCATTCATTTCCTTATATTTATCAAAATTTTCCAATTGACCAGAGGCGTAAAAAGAAAATATTAGAAAAAATAAAAGTAATTTCATTGACTTTAATAAAAAAGGTTTCTTACACAAAATTATCATTTTTTTTTGGTTCTGACCTAATCAAGCATTTGAAGAGAAAAAATTTAGCTGATATACTTCCTCCAAAGTCTTTTTCCTAATACAAAAAGAAACCACAAAATCAATAAATAAGGCCAAATTCTAACCAAAGAAAGGAAAAAAGTTAAGATCGAATTCCATCCTAAAATGATTGAATTAATGAATTTATCCCAGGTCGATGGTACTTTTTTAACATAAGATTTTTCAATTTTTTCTTTCGTCAAAACCAGATCTAAAGTACTGTAAGCTGCTTGGTCATCCAAGTAACGTAAGCGCCCCTCGCTACTTTCGATTTCCTCTTCCAAAGCTCTAATAATTTCCTCAATTTCGATAATACTTTTGATGCTGGCTGCATTGTTAAGCAATTTTTTGTACCTTTCTAAATATGCTTTTTTATTTTCAAGTCGAATGCTTACATCTGTAAATTCCTCTGTAACATCATTTGCCTCGATTGATTTTCTTGTAATTTTGAATTTTCCTTTTTCTAAATCAGCAACAAAGCGTTTGAATTTCTTAAATGGAATTCGAATTTTCAAATCATAAGAAATTCGAAAAGTATTATCCTCTAAATCTTCTCGTTCGTAATAGCCATCATACTGACGTAAAACATCATCAATGTATTTTTTTGATTTCGAAATTTGTTGAGATTCAGCATTCATCGATCCTTCATATATAATCTTTTTGCCATCAGGGAAAATTTCCTTTGTACTTACCTCCTTTATATCAACAATTACTGGTGGTGTAAAAGCAACAGTTGATTCTTCTGGTGGAGGCGGCACTTCATATTCTGGAACACTAAAATTAGAACTTACCACTTTTGATTCTTTTTCAGATTCTTTTTCTTTGCGACTGCATGCGAATAACCCAAGTAGAATAACTATTCCAACAATTTTTCTTAAATTTTTCATATCTCAACATTTATTTTTGAACAAGTTATATTTATTACTTCGGATAATTTTCGTCAATTGATTCATCTGCTACTTTACTCTATTTTAAGGTAGATTTTGGGTAAGGAAATTATTTTCCGCAAAAAAACTTGTACATTCAAAAAAATGATTAATATTGCAACACGAAACAACTCTGTTTTGACACTCTTTTCAATTTATTTTCAATTGACCATCAAAAATTGACTTCAATTCAAACATCAAATTTTATTTATGAATCTTAAAGATTTAGAATCAAAAAAAATTGGCGACTTACGTCAAATAGCAACGCTTGCAGGAATTTCAAATGCAGAAAACTTAAAAAAAGCAGAAATTTTACTTGAACTAGGTAAACTTGAACAAGAAACTTCTGCTTCTCCAATAGAAGCAAATGCTGATGCGAAAGCAAAAAAACCTCAAGTGAAAAAAATGAAAGCAAGCGAAAAAGCTGCAAGTCCTGCCGAAAAAAAGAATGATTCTGCACCTGAAGAAAAAATTGAACTTGAAGTGAAAATTGAAAAGGAGGAAAAAACTCCAGAAGTTTCTGCTGAAAATGAAGTAAAAGGGAAAAGAAAAAGAATAATAAAAACAGAACAGATTTCTGAAGAAAAAGTTACTCCTGCTGCAAAGAAAGAAGAAACTAAAACAGAAACAAGTCCTGTGCAAGTTGATTTATTCTCAACGGAAACAGAAAAAGTTTCAAGTGAAGCAAAAATTGAAGAAAAAACAGTAGCTTCCGATGAAAAAACAGAAAATGCACCTGTAAAAGGTAGAAATTTAATAAAAAAGCCATTTGAGAAAAAACCTTTTGAGAAAAAAGGTCCAAAACCAAGTGGAACCCCAGAAGAAACAACAACTGAAACTTTTGGAAAAACCTTAACTCAAGAGGAACTTGAAATCCAGAAACGAAACGAACAACGAAATAGAGACCGTGAAGCACATCGTTTGAGATTATTGGAACAACAAAAACAAGCTCAAGCACAAAAACCACAAGAAGAAGAATCGTATGATTTATCTGGAATCGTGAGTGCAGAAGGAGTTTTGGAAGTAATTCAAGAAGGTTTTGGTTTTTTACGTTCTTCCGATTATAACTATTTACCATCTCCAGATGATGTGTATGTATCTCAAAGTCAAATCAAATTATTTGGTTTAAAAACGGGTGATACAGTGAAAGGAACAATTCGTCCTCCAAAAGAAGGCGAGAAATTTTTCCCACTTGTTAAGGTGGATTCTATCAACGGTAGACATCCTTCATACATTCGTGACCGAGTTCCTTTTCAGTACTTAACTCCTTTATTTCCAAATGAAAAATTCAAATTGACAGGTCATCCAAATGAATCTATGTCAACGCGAATCATGGATTTATTTGCTCCTATTGGAAAAGGTCAACGTGGAATGATCGTAGCACAGCCAAAAACTGGTAAAACAATGTTGTTGAAAGATGTTGCCAATGCAATTGCTGCTAATCATCCTGAAGTTTATTTGATTGTTTTATTGATAGATGAACGTCCTGAAGAGGTAACAGATATGGCTCGTAGCGTAAAAGCGGAAGTGATTGCATCCACCTTTGACGAACCAGCAGACAGACACGTAAAAGTTGCCAACATTGTGCTTGAAAAAGCAAAACGAATGGTTGAATGCGGACATGATGTTTGTATTTTATTAGACTCAATTACACGTTTAGCGCGTGCCTACAATACCGTGTCACCAGCATCTGGAAAAGTACTTTCTGGAGGTGTGGATGCAAATGCTTTACACAAGCCAAAAAGATTCTTTGGTTCGGCAAGAAATATCGAAAATGGAGGTTCGCTTTCAATTATTGCAACAGCTTTAACTGAAACAGGTTCTAAAATGGACGAGGTTATTTTTGAAGAATTTAAAGGTACAGGTAACATGGAGTTACAATTGGATCGTAAAATTTCTAACCGAAGAATTTTCCCTGCAATCGATATTACCGCTTCGAGTACACGTCGTGATGATTTATTGGTTAGCAAAGATGTGTTGCAACGCGTTTACCTATTGAGAAGACACATCGCAGACATGAATCCTGTGGAGGCAATGGAATTCTTGAAAGGTCAAATGGATCACACACTTTCCAACGAAGAGTTTTTGGTATCGATGAATAAGTAATTTTTCTTGGTTTGTCACACAGATTCCTCAAATCACGCAGATTCATGTCTTAAATTATGAACTAATAAAACAATTTAATTAGTGAAATTTGTGAAATACGTGGCAAATAAAAAACCATTTTACCCATCAAATTCCGTCCTTTTCACAGATTTAAGCTAATCTTGTTTTTAAGAATCTGTTGATAAATACTTTTCAAAAAATCAGCTTATTTTCTCGTTGAAATTAGTACTTTTGCGAAAAAAAAATATGTCTGTAATTATTTCCCCTTCAGTATTATCCTGCGATTTTGCTAATATTCAACGCGATGTTGAAATGATCAATAACTCTCAAGCAGATTGGTTTCATATCGACGTAATGGATGGCGTTTTCGTTCCAAATATTTCCTTTGGTTTCCCAGTTATTGAGGCAATCAAAAGACATGCAACAAAACCGCTTGATGTGCATATCATGATTCAAAATCCAGATTTGTATATTACTGAATTTAAACGTCTTGGGACAGATATTCTGACTTTTCACTATGAAGCTAGTACACATGTTCACCGCACAATTCAAGCTATAAAAACGGAAGGAATGAAAGCAGGAATTGCTTTAAATCCACACACTCCAATATCAGTTTTGAGCGAAGTAATTGGGGATTTAGATTTGGTTCTGATTATGTCTGTAAATCCAGGTTTTGGAGGACAAAAATTTATTTCCAATGCAATTAACAAAGTGAAAGAGTTAAAACAATTGATTGAAAATAAAAATGCAAATTGCATCATTGAAATCGATGGAGGTGTAAATCTTGAAACTGGAAAATTGTTGGTGGAAGCAGGTGCAAATGCACTTGTTGCTGGAAGTTTTGTCTTTAATTCAACTAATCCTGCTCAAACAATTGCAGATTTAAAAAATTTAGGATAAAATAATTTTCCAATTTTAATTTTGAATTATTACTTTTGTTAAAAATCAATATTTATACAAAAAACAATGGAAATTCTTTTACAATTAGCACTTATCATTATTCCTTCAGGAGGAATTTTCTTGACAGTAGTTTTATTTTTAAGACGTCAAAATGAAAAGGAAGTTCGAAATTTTCAACTTGAATTGCAAGCTCAACTGAAAAAAGAAAGACAAAAATATTTTTTACCAAACCGAGTTGAGGCTTACCAAAGAGCATTACTTTTTATGGAACGAATTTCTCCAAATTCACTGGTGATGCGACTTCACAATCCAGGTTTACCTGCAAAAGCACTTCAAGCAGATTTATTAAAAGCAATTCGTGAGGAATACGATCACAATGTCGCTCAACAATTATTCATTTCACCACAAGCTTGGGAAATGGTGAAAAACTCTAAAGAAGAAACCATAAAAATTATTAACATTGCTGGAAATCAGATGCAAGCAACTTCCATGGGATTAGATATGAGTTCAAAAATATTTGAAATTTGTGCTGAAGTTGGAAAATTACCAACAGAAATCACCATTGAATATTTGAAAAAAGAACTTCAAGAATTATTCTAAATGATTTATTCAAAAAAATACCCACTTCCTCTCAAGGAAAATGAATTTATTTTGGCAGAATGGGAACGTGGATATAAAAACATCATTTTATTTTACGAAGATCAAGAAATTAAACGAATTGATAATATCAATCAAATTAAAAATGGATTTTCTTTTTTTCACGAAAAACTTGGAAATATTGAATTAAAATTTTCTGAAAAACCAATGTCTTTAGACTTGATTGTTAATAATTTGCACAGTTCAACAAACAATTCTCACCCCGTAAAAAAAATCAAAAGTATCAAAAACTATTTCATCATGTTTGGTACTTTGGCACTATTGTATTCCATATTATTGTGCTTTATTTTTGATACAAAATTTTATTTGATTTTTGCTGCAATTACAGAAATCCCCTTCATTTTCATGTATTTCTTATGTGCCTACAAAGCAGGACAAAGTAAAGCTTGGGCAGTTTACGTAGGATTTATTATTT
>CAZHLZ010000101.1:0-10986 GCA_964532475.1 uncultured Chitinophaga sp. | reverse complement strand
GACAAACATTTTATGAGTTAATAGCTCAAAATGCTACCGACGATAACACGATTGATCGTCGTTTATTAAAAGGTATTAAAGTACTAATTAATGGTGCAAGTAATGACTTACAAAAATACTTAATTGTAAATCAGCCTTCATCAAGTTTGGCTCAAAACAAGCCTTCTTATACGAATTTATCGGCAACAAATGGTCACCGAGTAATTGGTATTTTTGCTTCTCGATATTACGAAAGCATTTACAAACCTAAGGTTACCAATTTTGGTGGCGTTTCACTTGGATGCCTAAACAATCCATCCATGAAGGAATTGTGTCAGGGTCAATTTACCGGTTTACTGCGTTTTTGTAGTGACAATGTCGCTGACCAAAATCAAAATTATTATTGCGATTAATTTTCAACAAATTCATTTCTTAAAACATAGATTTGTAACTTTACTGCATGAATGAACGCAAAACATTATTTGCAGATGTTATAATTCCGCTTGCTGTAAACAACGAGTTTTCTTACCGAGTTCCATTTGAAATGAATGATTTCATCAAGGAAGGAATTCGCGTTGTTGTTCCTTTCGGAAAGGCAAAATTATATACTGCAATTGTTACTAAAGTTCACGAAACCGTTCCAAAAGATTACCAAGTTAAGTACATTGAATATATTTTGGACGAAAATCCAATTATCACTGGAAAACAATATCAACTTTGGAAATGGATTTCAGCCTATTACATGTCGCCATTAGGTGATGTAATGAATGCTGCTTTACCTTCAAATTTCAAACTTGCTTCTGAAACAAAAATCACTTTACATCCAGATTTTAATGGCAATACAGAAACCTTGACAGATCGTCAGTTTCAAATTGTTGAAGCTTTGGAAATTCAAGAGGTACTCGATTTGAAAGAAATTTCAGAAATTGTTGGTATCAAAACGATTCACCCGATTATCAAGGAGTTAATTGAAAAACATGTGCTTATTTCACAAGAAGAAATGAGTCATAAATTTATTCCGAAAACGGCTGTATATATTGGCTTTACGGCAGAATATCAGTCGGAAGAAAAATTGAATGAAATTTTACAAAAACTTGAAAATAGTAAGCAAAAAGAAAAACAATTTTTTGCACTAATTTCCATCTTACAGGAAATTGACATGCAACAATTGCACAGTTCTTTTGTGCCCAAAAAAATATTATTAGATAAAGATATTTCAACTTCTGCACTGGCTTCATTAGAAAAAAATGGAATCATTGAATCTCATCGTTTTCAAGTGGATCGATTTGCTTTAGAAAATAAAGAACTAAAGGAGAAAAAAGAATTAGCGCCTTTTCAGACGAAAGCCTTGGACGAAATAAAGGAATGTTTTCAAGAAAAAGATATTTGTTTACTGCATGGAATTACGGGCTCTGGGAAAACTGAAATTTACGTCGAACTAATTGAAGAACAACTAAGTAAAGGCAAACAAATCTTATTTTTGTTACCGGAAATTGCTCTAACCACTCAATTAATTACGCGGCTTTCCGCTTATTTCGGTGATTTGGTTGGCGTTTATCATTCTAAATTTAATCAAAATGAACGAGTAGAAATTTGGAACCACGTGCTGATCAATCATCCAAAAAGATTTCGAATTATTCTTGGTGCACGCTCTTCAATTTTTCTTCCTTATCAAGATTTAGGTCTAATCATTGTGGATGAAGAACATGAATCTTCTTTCAAACAATATGATCCTTCTCCAAGATATAACGCACGCGATTGTTCTTTGGTATTGGCAAAATCATTCAATGCGAAAGTCGTTTTGGGATCTGCAACTCCATCTATTGAAAGCTATTATAATGCAACGCAGCAAAAATATGGTTTGGTAGAAATTAGCGAACGTTTTGGTGGAATAAAACTTCCTGAAATATTTGTAGCGGACTTAAAACGGGAACGGAAAAATAAATCCATGCACGAAAATTTTTCTGCTTTTTTGCTAGAAAACATTCAAGAAGCATTGAAAGCTGGAGAACAAATTATCCTGTTTCAAAATAGACGTGGCTACACTCCTGTTTGGACTTGTGAAGTGTGCGCATGGATTCCAAAGTGCAAATCATGTGATGTTTCATTGACCTATCACAAACATTTAAACTTACTGAAATGCCATTATTGTTCCTACACAAGTCCTCCTGTTGGAACTTGTAACAACTGTGGAAGTAATCGACTTCGAATGTTAGGTTTTGGGACAGAAAAAATTGAAGATGACTTAAGTATTTTGTTGCCTGACGTGAAAATTGCTCGGATGGATTTAGATTCAACTCGATCAAAAAATGCATATCAAAATATCATTACCGATTTTGAAGAGAAAAAAATCGACATTTTGATAGGAACTCAAATGGTTACCAAAGGTCTGGATTTTGACAATGTAAGTTTAGTAGGGATTTTGGATGCAGACATGATGTTGAATCGTCCTGATTTCAGGGCTTTTGAACGAAGTTTTCAGTTAATGACCCAAGTTGCAGGACGAGCTGGAAGAAAAAAGAAACGTGGAAAAGTTATTATTCAAGCGCGTGAACCAGAACATTGGATCATTCAAAAAGTCATTGAGCACGATTATCTTGGATTTTATAAAAATGAACTAATTGAACGCAAAAACTTCTTTTATCCTCCATTTTACAAAATAATAAAAATTACCCTGAAAGGCAAAAATGACAACGAGCTAAATGTTTCATCCATGGAACTTGCAAATGCTCTTAAAGCTGTTTTTATGGAACGTGTTTTAGGACCTGAAGCGCCAATTATTCGTCGAATAAACAATTTATTTTTGAAACAAATCACCCTGAAAATTGAAAGAGATGTTTCTCCTGTTCAAGTTAAAACACACATTCAGTCAATCATCGACAATTTTTATGGCAAAGCAAGTAATAAATCTGTCAGACTGGTAATTGATGTTGATCCGAATTAGGAGTTTTTATGATAGGTTGTGAATGATAAATTTTGAATGATAAATTATAAATCGGTTAAATGTTTATTCAGGGGCGATACATTGCCTTGCACCAAGTTTATCATGACACATTGCGATGTGTTGAGTTTATCGAAGTAAGCCTGTCGAAATGAAGTAAGTCGAAATTAAAAATCAAAAATCAAACCTAAACTTGGAGTTACATTTTTAGAATTATTCTCCAAAACTAGTGGAATTGCATTTGAACCATCAACTTTAAGTGCTTGTCCGTCAGTAGTTTCAAAAGCTGTATTGTCTGCATTTCTTTTGAAGGTATAATAAGGCGTTCCTTGCTGTGAATTCAACAATAAATTCTGAATATCGATGAAAAATGTTAGAGTAAATTTATCAAAATTGGCAATTTTATCAATTCTTAAATCTACTTGATTGAAAGCCTGTAAGCGATTGCCGTTCAGGTTGGTATAATCTAAAAATCCAACTCCTGTCGTAGCATAAGTTTCTTGCGATTGTTCCAAATTAAATGGAGTATAAGGCACTCCTCCAGCCAAACGGTACTTAACTCCAATTTGCCAATTTTTTTTCAATTTATAACCCAATGTCGCTGAAAGTAAATGCTGATTATCCCAAGCAGAAGCAATTAATGCATTGTCTGAACCAGAATAAAAACTTCTCACAAACGAATAACTTGCAAAATAAAAAATCTTTTTGATTAACTTTTGTTGAACGAAGATTTCAAAACCATAAGTTTCACCATCTCCAGTGCTTGTTACTGCTTCATTCCCAACTGCTCCAAACTCAGAACCTTGATTTCCTAAAGAAATTCCATTGGCAACAGAAACTGGATAATTTGAATAGGTTTTGTAAAATCCTTCCAAGGTGATTCTCAAACTTTCATTAGGAAGAAATTGTCCTCCTAAAACATAATGTTTGGAATTGATGTACTTTAAACCCTTGTTTACCAACACATTATTGGCATCACGATAACCTAAACTGGTATAAGTTGGAATCTTGTAATACGACCCAAAGGAAGCTGAAACATCTACTCGTTTACTTAATCTATATGAGGCAGAAACTCGCGGAGAAAGTGTTTTCAAAAAATTATTCCCATCTTCCAAGAAATTATTCATATCACTTCGAAGTCCTGAGGAAATCAATAATTTTTCATTGAAAAAATTCTTTGATACTTGTAAAAAAGCTCCATATTTAAAAAATTCAATGGCACTTTTAGAAGAAATTTCAATTTTTGGACTGATCACATTTCCATTGGTATCTAAAACCGCATTCGATAGTTTTGAATAAAAATCTGTGTTGTATTTCACATATTGCCCCATCACACCAAATGAATATTTCCAGCCATTGACATATTTGTTGTAGTCAAAACGAAATTTATTTTCAATTTCCTGCGAAACTAATTTTAGATTTCTAAATTCTTCTTGATCATTTTTTGCATCCTCAAAGCGATCAATTTGGTTGTTAAACATATTTCTACTTAAAGAAAAATTCATGAAGCCCTTGTTTATCAAATGTTTCACGTTAAAACCAGTTGTGTAATTCCATTGTTCGATAAGGGGAAGAGATCTTCTAAAATACTCGTTTTCAGGAGAAGAATTTTTCGTTGCCCCAAAACTAAACTTATCAATCGCACCAATTCCAAGTGCCGTTAAACTTGTTTTGTTGTTGAATTTATGTGTTACCTTATATTGAAAATCTGAATAACGCGGACGAATCGGTAAATCAATTAAGGTAAATAACAAATCTAGGTAGGAAAAACGGGATGAAAGTAAAAAATTATTTTTCTTTGATTTACTTAATGGACCTTCTAAAGTCAAAGCAGATTCAGTAAAACTAGCTCTTAAATTCCCACTTAATTTTTCAGTATTTCCTTGACGTTGTTTAATAACAAAGGTGGACGCAAGCGCATTGTCATAACGCGCATCAAAAGCAGAAGAAGAAAGCTTTAAGTCTTCAATAAAAGTTACATTCAAAATCCCTTGAGCTCCTCCCGACGAACCCTGAGTTTGAAAATGATTTAAAACAGGAATCTCGATTCCATCCAGGTAATAAACATTTTCATTTGGTGCCCCACCACGAACAATAATATCATTTCTTGGAGCACCACCGCCGCTAGAGCCAATTCCGGGCAAAGTTTGAACCACTTTTGAAACATCAAAACCACCTCCAGGATTAGATTTAATTTCTTCGGTTGTCAATTGTTGCACTGATAATGGAGTAACCATGTCCGTCGTTGCAACTTTTTGTTCCTTGTTATAGGATGCATTTACTTCTTTCACATCAAGTACTGAGTTTACAAGCTCAAAATTCACTTGCTGAATTCCACCTGAACTTAAAACAATATTGTATTGATTTTGTGTGACATAACCTGTAGCAACCGCTTTAACATTGTATGTTCCGGTTTCTAAAATGATTTTATAGTTTCCGTTCTCATCTGTGATAGCGCCTTTATTCAAATTTTCAATAATTACCTTCGCTCCAAAGATTAATTCTTGGGTGTTTTTGTCTTTTACCGTCCCAGTTAAAGTTCCGTTCTGAGCAAATAAAGAGGATGAAATAAAAAATAGAATAACAAGTGAAACAATTTTGTTCATGAAATGTGGTTTATTAAGAAATATCACTAGCGAAACAAATCTATTGGCAAATTGTTTGTCAAATCTTAAAATTTTTCTTGATTTAATTTTTAATATTTCTTGTCATTGATGATTTTTTTGTCTATTTTTACTTTCTAAATTAATATTTAATATTCATGCGAAAATATTGTTTGAACAAATCAAATTTATTTTATTGGTCATCTTTTTTCTTTTTTTTTCTTTTTTCTTGCAGTAAGGACGATGAAAATTTAAATTTTCACGAAAATTATTTTCCATTAGATGAAGGGAGATTTGTCGAATATGATGTAACAAGCATTTATCATGATGATGCTTCTGGAGTGCATGAAACAACTAATTATGTTCTAAAAGTATTGGTTGGAGACACTGTGATTGATAATTTTGGCCGTATTGCCAAAAAGTACGAACGTTATATGTATAATGATATTGCACAAGAATTTCAAATTAAGGATTTATGGACGGCAATCATAGACCAAGGCAGAGCAGAATTGGTTGAAGAAAATAAGCGAGTAATTAAATTGGTTTTTATTCCGAGTTTAAATAAAGAATGGAATATGAATGCATTTAATAACGAAAATGCTGCTAATGTAAAGTACGAAAATTTGCACAAATCAATGAGTATTGGCGGGTTTAATTTCGACTCCACCTTAACAGTAGTTGAAGATGTGATGGAGCCAACCTTAATTGCATATAGAAGAAAAAAAGAAGTTTATGCGAAAAATGTCGGTCTTATAAGTAAATTTTACAAGGATTTAGAAATCAGTGGTTTTGACACTCTAAGTCCAATAAATGGAACTGAAATTTATTATACCATTCGAAATTTTGGAATAGAATAATTGATTTTTGTTTTCACAAAATATTATATGTAATTTTACGTTTTTATTTTAATACTATTGTAAACAAATGATTAGAAAGATTTTATATTTTTCTTTATTAATTGGCTTATTTTTCGTTTCCTGCAAAAAAAATGAAGTTGAGGTGGATTTTCATTTGGCTTATTATCCAATGGAAAATGGTCGCTTTGTCGAATACGATGTGACAGAAATATATCACGATGAAAATTCTGGGATTCACGACACTTCAAATTACCGTTTAAAAACAGTTATTGGTGACACGGTAATTGATAATTCAGGCCGGGTTGCTAGAAAAATCTACAGATATATTTTTAATGAACAAACAAATGAATACCAAGTAAAAGATCTTTGGACAGGTTTAATTGACCAATATCGTTTTGAATTGGTAGAAGAAAATCAACGACTGATTAAACTAGTTTTTTCTCCGACATTAAATAAAGAATGGGACATGAACGCTTTTAATAGTTTTGATCCGATTTACGCCTATTACGAGAATATTCATAAACCATTTAGTTCTGGAAATTTAAATTTTGACTCGACTATTACTGTTGTAGAAGAAATAATGGAACCCAATTTAATCGAATACCGCAGAAAAACCGAAGTTTATGCCAAAAATGTGGGGCTTGTTAGTAAATACTACAAAGATTTAACAATTTCTGATTTTGATACGCTTCAAGTCAAGAGAGGTACAGAATTATTTTATACGGTGATAGGTTTTGGAGTCGAATAAAATAAAAATTTCTTTTATTTCCGTTTTTTATCCATTCAGGGGCGGAATAGCACAATTTAGTGACGCTTTACTCAATGAGTTTAAAAAAAGGACAAAACAAATAGTGGCCATTAATTTTAAAAGGCAATATCCGAATTTTTTGTTTCCAGGAAAAACTCAATTTGTTGAAAATCCAGATTCCGAAATTTGCCAAGAATCGCTATCACTCATTGATTCAATAAATCCCTTGACTTATGTCAAAACCAAAAATATAATAAATCAATTTTCTCCAGACCTTTTAATAGTAAGTTATTGGATGACATTTTTTGCACTTTGTAAAGGATTTATCACCAAAAAATCAAAAGCGAAAGTGAAAATCGCATTATTACACAATTTGATTCCACACGAAAAAAAATTCTATGATTCTTTTGTCAATCGATATTTTATCAAGCAATTTGATGGCTTTATTGTAATGTCCGAAATTGTAAAAAAAGATCTTCTCAGCATAAAACCAGATGCAAAAATATTGAAGTTAGAGCATCCAAATTATCAATTATTTGGTGAGAAAATATCAAAAATTGAAGCATTGCAGAAATTACAAAAAGACAATATTCAACTAGATTCTTCTAAAAAAACAATTTTATTTTTTGGATTAATCCGAGATTACAAAGGCTTGGATTTATTAATTGATGCTTTTGCAATGCTTGATGACTCTTATCAATTGCTAATAGTTGGCGAATGTTATGGTTCTTTTGAAAAATACCAGACTCAAATTGGCAAGGCAAAAAAAGCTTCAACAATTTTTGTTGTAAATAAATTTATTCCAGACGAGGAGGTCGGAACTTATTTTTCTGTAGCTGATGTCTGTGTTTTACCTTACAAGTCAGCAACTCAAAGTGGAATTATTGCTGTTGCAAACCAATTTTTAGTGCCAGTTATTGCTACAAATGTAGGTGGACTTTCAGAAAGTGTTCTAGATAACAAAACTGGAATCATCATTCAGGAATTGGATGCAAAAAAAATTAAAGAAGGAATTTGTCATTTTTTTGAAGAAAATCTAAGCGAACAATTCCAACAAAATATTGCAGAAAAAAACAAGCAACAAAACTGGGATTATTTTGCGGAAAAAACGCTAGAATTTGCCAAAAACCTCCAAAAAACATGATTATGAATATTTTTTAAAAAATTAAATATTTGATTATCAGTGTTTTAATTTTTTTTTATTCAGAAAGATTGAAAATCACAAAGGGAAATTCTATATTTGCAGGCTTAAAATTTTAATAATCAATATACGAATATGCGTAATAAAGGATTTTTTTGGTTTTTAACAATTACATTAGTTATTGTTTGTGTTTACCAATTATCATTTACTTGGGTTTCTAACTCAGTAGAAAAGAAAGCTGAAAAAGAAGCCCTTATCCGAGTGGATGAGCTTCGTGCTGAAGTTAAAAAAACAGGTGAAAAAGGACTTTTACCAAATGGTACAACAGTTGATTTCTCAAAAGCAGAAGATGAAGAGTTAGCGAAAGCAGCTTACATCAATCAAATTTTGAAAGAAAAAGCTAACTCAAGCGTTTATCCAGTTTTAGGTTCAAAATTTCAAGATGTTAAAAGAAAATCTTTAGCATTTGGTTTGGATTTAGTTGGTGGGATGAGTGTTACTCTTGAGGTTTCTGTTCCTGAATTAGTAAAAAGTTTTGCTAGAAACCCAAGAGATGCGAAGTTTAAAAAACCATTTGACGCTGCATTGAGAACTCATTTAAATAGAGGTGGAGATTTCATTACTTTATTTGATGAGGAGTTTAAAAGAGCAAATGGATCAAGTTTACTTGTGCGTGAATTAGCAATTACTGAAATTGATGAATTGTCAAAAAATTCTACAAATGCGGAAGTAATTTCTTTTTTCAGAAAGAAAGTAACTAGTTCTATGGATGGTGTGGAGCAAATCATGAACAAACGTATAAACCAATTCGGTGTTGCTCAACCAAATATTCAAAAAGATCCAACAACAAATAGATTGTATATCGAATTACCAGGTGTACAAGATGAGACTACTGTTGCTGAAAAATTACAATCTACAGCCAACCTTCAATTTTTTGAAACTTACCAAAAAGAAGAATTGGCAGCTCAATTAAGTCAAGCGAATATGATTTCTCGTCAGGCTGAAGTTGAAGTTGTTGAGGAAGTTGATACAACTGGAATGGATTCATTAGCAATTGCTAAGTTGGATTCTGCTAAAAAAGCTGAAGCAAAACCATTGTCATTGAAAACTGCTGAAAAAGGTTTGTTGGATTTCGTTAAAGGTGGTGGTTCTGTTGCTATTGGATACGTAAAAGTGGAAGAAAAGGAGAAAGTAAGTAAAATTCTTGCAAGAAAAGATGTACTTGCTGCTTTTCCAGATGATGTAAAATTCATGTTCTCCGCAAACATGGAGAAAGTTGATGACAAAACTAAAGAAGATGCTTACGTTTTATATGCAATTAAAGTTCCAGATAATGGAAAAGCATTAGTAGGTGGAAAAGATATTAAAGTTGCCTCTAAAGGTTTGGATCAAGCTTCAGGAGCAATTACTGTTGATTTAACAATGACTGTTGAAGGTTCTGATAAATGGGCTCAAATGACAGCTGACAATGTTGGTAAATTTGTTGCGATTACAATGGATGACGTTGTGTATTCTGCTCCAAGAGTAAATGAACCAATTACAGGTGGAAACACGCAAATCTCTGGAAGTTTCTCTATTCAAGAAGCAGAAGACTTATCTGGTTTATTAAACGGTGGTGCATTGCCAGCTCCATGTGTGATTAAAGAGCAAACTAAAGTTGGACCAACAATTGGTTCTGAAAACTCACAATCAGGTTTGATTTCATTTGGAATTGCTTTATTATGTGTATTCGTTTACATGTTCTTCTTTTATGGAAAAGCTGGGATTATTGCTGATATTACCTTGTTAGCAAACATTATTTTTATCTTCGGTACTTTGGCTTCCTTTGGAGCAGTATTGACTTTAGCGGGTATTGCAGGTATCGTTCTTACAATTGGTATGGCGGTTGATGCGAACGTACTTATTTTTGAACGTATTCGTGAAGAAATCAGAGCCGGTGTAGATATGAAAACTGCAGTTGAGTTAGGTTTTGAAAAAGCTTTATCTTCAATCATTGATGCGAACGTAACAACATTATTAACTGCAATTGTATTAAAAATCTTTGGTTCTGGACCAATTGAATCATTTGCAACTACTTTAATCATAGGTATTTTCACTTCTGTGTTTGCAGCGGTGGTAATTACAAGATTAATTATTTACAGAATGTTGGAGAAAGGTAAAACTATTTCTTTCGATACTGGAATGTCTAACAAATTCTTGGTAAACACAAATGTGAAGTTTGTTGAAAAAAGAAAAATTTATTACGCAATTTCAGGTATATTGGTTGCATTGAGTTTATTTGCAATTTTCACAAAAGGATTAAATCCTAGTGTTGAGTTTTCTGGAGGTAGAACATTTAGTGTGAAGTTTGAGAAAAAAGCAGATATCGAATTAATTAGAAAGAATTTATCTAGTGTCTTTGTAAGTAATGGAAAAGCTGCTTCAATTGATTTAAAAACAAAAGGAAATTCTTTTACTGTTGAAATCACAACCAACTACAAATTAGCGGATGAATCTGCTTCAAAACTAGTTAGTGAAAAATTAGAAGAAGGTTTATCAAAATGTAAAGAGCAGTTGGGTGCATCTAAAGTTTTAGAATCTAGAAGTGTATCTGCATCTGTTTCTAAAGAAATGATTTCATCTTCTTTCTTGACGATTTTATTGTCTTTAATTATCATGTTTGCCTACATCTTAATTCGTTTTGGAAAATGGCAATATTCAACTGGTGCTTTGTTAGC
>CAZHLZ010000100.1:0-10999 GCA_964532475.1 uncultured Chitinophaga sp. | reverse complement strand
AAGTCATCCTTATAGTCATGAGCATTAATTAATTCAACATCAATTTTTTCTTTTTCGCATGCATCATTAATTCCATTGATTCTCAAGTGAATTGTGGAGATTTCATCTTCCTCATAAAAGAAAACGCCTAGTTTTTTAGGTTTTTTGGTAAATTTACCTACCAAATTGAAGGATTCAGAATAATTATTTACTCCAACAAAATCAGCCTTATTATCTCCATAACGATCTACAAAAACAATTGGAATGGGTGTACTATCAAATAATTCCTTCAAATTTTCAACTTGATTACATGGAGCAACAATTAAACCATCTATTGAGCGATTAATTAAATCACGAATTAATTGTAATTCTATGTCTTTATTGTCATCCGTATTCACAATAAACAACTTGTAATCATGCACATACAATTCTTCTTGAATCATTTTGCACAATTCACCATAAAATGGATTTGAAATATCAGCAACAACCAATCCGATGGTTTTGGTTTTTCCTTCACGCAAACTTTTAGCGAAAAAATTGGGTACAAAATTTAACTCTTTTGCTTTCTCAAGAATCAATTTTTGTGTTTCCTTGCTGATGTTATATTTATCGCCTTTGTTGTTTAACACAAATGAAACTGTTGATTTAGAAATACCTAAAATTGTAGCTAAATCAGAAAGTGATAATTTTTTATTTGCTGCTGACATCTGATTTGTTGAGTTTTGTTAGAAATGAAATTGATAAATAAGATGCTAAGATAGAAATAATTGACACAATTCCAAACACTAAAAGCGTATCTTTTATTGTAATCCACATTGGAAAGGCTTGTCCACCTGAATTTGGCAGTAAAACAATTTTAAAATAATATTGACTTAAAGCCACAATCAGACCTAGAATTAACCCAAAAAGAATTCCTTTAAAGGAAATAAGTATTCCTTCGAAAAAGAAAATTTTAAAGATGAATTGTTTACTTGCACCAAAACTTTGCATTGTTTTAATGTTTGGTTCTTTTTCAATATAGAGCATTGTAATCGAGGCAATTAAATTAAATATAGCCATGATAAACACAAAAACCAAAATACAAATTACAATCACCTTCTCAGTTTTACTAGTTTGATAAATTAGGGCATTTTTTTCAAAATGTGTTTCAACAATAAACTTTGAGCCAAGGAGGTTTTGAAGTTTCTCTTGTAAGGGGATTAATTGATCTTTTTCTTTGCAATTTATCAATACTTTTGAAAGACGATTTTCGTAATCGAGTGCATTTTTTGCAAAATCTAAAGGAACAACTATTACTTCATCGTTCACTTCCATGTTGTAATTTACACGTCCAGCAACTTTAATCATTTCAGTTCGAAAAGGATTTGCATTGACACGTAATTTTGCATCTTTTTTAGGGAAGTAAATTATTAAATTTTCGGCGACCTCATTCGTTGAAATGTAAGCATTTAATTTTTCAAGTAAACCGGCACCCGCTAAGCAATAATCCTCATTTTTGTAGTTTAAATAATTTTCGCCATCCACCAAGTGTTTTTCACTGTTAATCATTTTCAAAAAAGTAGTTTCTACGGCAACAAGTTTGGCGTTGACCCACTTTTTCTCGTGTTTTAGAATTACCACTTCTTCAATGGCTTTACTCACATACTTAACCTCTGAAAGTGAGCTTATTTTCTTAAAGGGAATCGTTTTTTCGTCAAATGTTTTACCAGCGGTAGAGCGAATAGTTAAATTTGAGTCAAACTCACTGTACAACTTCTCGACCATGGATTCTATTCCGTTAAAGGCGGCAATCAAAATAATTAATGCAGCGGTTGTAACGGTTATGCCAATGACTGAAATTCGTGTAATCAAGTGAATTACATTCTTCTTCTTTTTGGAAGACAAATAACGTTTCGCTATGTAAAAAGGGACGTTGATGTTTGTGAGGAGTTATAATTATAAATGATTAGTTATGAATGATAATTAGGGGTAAAAATTCAACTATTTACTATTTACTATTTACTATTTATAATTTATCATTTATAGTTTATAATTTACAGTTTACCATTCATAATTCTATTTAAGATTTCAAAAGCTCATCAATTTTTTCCGCATAATCCAAAGAATCATCGATGTAGAATAATAATTCAGGGATTTTACGCATTGCTTTAAGTCTTTTTCCAACTTCACCTCTAATTTTACTTGAGTTTTCGTGAATCGACTTCAAAACGTCAGCTTTATCTGGCCCTGCGAAGATGCTCAAATAAATTCTTGCCAAGGATAAATCTGGTGTGACACGCACAATTGTAACTGTCACCATTGCACCCAAGCAAATTTCACGTGCATTTCTTTGGAAAAACATGGATAACTCTTCTTGGATTACTCCTTCAATTTTATTTTGTCTAATGGATGCCATTCTTAATCGTTTAATTTTAATACAGCCATAAATGCTTCTTGTGGAACTTCAACACGACCTATTTGACGCATACGTTTTTTACCTTCTTTTTGTTTTTCCAACAATTTACGTTTACGTGAAATATCTCCACCGTAACATTTTGCCGTTACGTCTTTTCTCAAAGCCTTAATAGTTTCACGTGCAATAATTTTTGCTCCAATTGCTGCTTGAATTGGAATTTCAAATTGTTGTCTAGGAATCAGTTCTTTTAATTTTGTACAGATTTTTTTACCCAATTCATAGGCATTACTTCTATGAACCAAAGCTGAAAGTGCATCTAATTGTTCTCCGTTTAACAACATATCCATACGAATTAGATCTGAAGTTTTGTAGCCAATTGGATGATAATCAAAAGAAGCATATCCTCGAGAAACTGATTTTAATCTATCGTAAAAATCAAAAACAATCTCAGCTAATGGCATTTCAAAAGTGATTTCAACTCTGTCTTGAGTTAAATAAACTTGATTTCTTAATTCGCCACGTTTTTCGATACACAAACTCATAATAGAACCAACGTATTCTGATTTTGTGATCACTTGTGCTTTAATGTAAGGCTCTTCAATGCGTTCAATCGCAGAAGGATCTGGCAATTCTGATGGATTATTTACGATCAATGCCTTGTCTACATCTTTACGCATGTAGCAATAGTAAGAAACGTTTGGAACCGTTGTGATTACAGTCATGTTGAATTCACGTTCAAGTCGTTCTTGAATGATTTCCATGTGCAACATTCCTAAAAATCCACAACGAAATCCGAATCCCAAAGCGGCAGAAGATTCAGGTTCAAACACCAAAGAAGAATCGTTTAATTGCAATTTTTCCATCGAATAACGCAATTCTTCGTATTCATCTGTCTCTACAGGGTAAATTCCAGCAAATACCATTGGTTTTACATCCTCAAAACCTTTGATAGCTGATTCACATGGATTATTTGCTAAGGTGATTGTATCTCCTACTTTAACTTCTTTGGCAGTTTTAATTCCAGAAATAATGTAACCAACATCGCCAGCTTTCACTTCATTTCTAGGGCTTAAATCCATTTTCAAAATTCCAACTTCATCCGCATTGTAGGTTTTGCCTGTATTGAAAAATTGAACTTTATCACCTTTTTTTATCACCCCATTTCTAATTCTGAAATAAGCAATAATTCCTCTAAAGGAGTTAAAAACAGAATCAAAAATCATTGCTTGAAGAGGAGCACTTTCATCTCCCTTCGGAGCAGGAATTCTATTAATCACCGCATCTAAAATCTTATCTACACCTAAACCGGTTTTTCCAGAAGCTTGAATGATATCTTCTAAATCACAACCAATTAAATCGATGATTTGATCAGAAACCTCATCTGGCATTGCACCAGGAAGATCCATTTTATTTAGGATGGGAATAATTTCTAAATCGTGTTCCATGGCAAGGTACAAATTTGAAATCGTTTGTGCTTCAATTCCTTGTGAGGCATCAACAATCAACAAAGCACCTTCGCAAGCTGCAATCGAACGGGAAACTTCGTAAGAAAAATCTACGTGTCCTGGAGTGTCAATTAAATTCAAAACATAATCTTGCCCCTCATGTTTATAATTCATTTGAATTGCGTGACTTTTAATGGTAATTCCACGTTCACGTTCCAGATCCATATCATCAAGCGCTTGCGCCTGCATGTTTCTATCTGAAATTGTTCCAGTAGTTTGTAATAAACGGTCAGCTAAAGTACTTTTTCCGTGGTCAATATGTGCAATAATGCAAAAATTACGTATGTTCTTCATAAAAATATTTGATATTAAAGAGGGAAATTAATCGCTCTTTCAAGCTACAAAAGTAAGCTAAAAAAATAGGATAATAAAATTAATCTTTTGCAAAGGAAAAATATCACCAAAAATAATGAAACTTAACAAAATTTGATTCTAAGGATTAAATACTTGATCTGTATTAATTGTGATTTTTTCAACTAATTCATCTGTTGGTAAATCGTTATCGTCGGAACCAAATGGTTCTTCAATTTCCTCCGCTAAAACTTCCATACTGACCAAAACATAAAACACAAAAGTTGCAATCAAAGCTGAATAATAACCAAAAAAAGTTACGAAGGCAATGGGCAAAGTAACTACATAAATAAAGATGAATTTTTTAAGAAACAAAGAATAAGAAAAAGGAATTGGAGTGTATTTTATTCGCTCACACGCACCACATGCCTCCATAAAGCTATTTAGATTTTTATCCAGAAGTAAAAAATCAAAATCTGAAATTTTTCCTTCTTTTCGCATCTTAACTAATTTCTGATACATCAAATTTGATAAAGCTAATGGAATGTGTTTTTTTTTCTCCAAAAAGGCAATTTCATTTTCTAATAAATTTAGGTCCATAATTGCTACCCCATTTCTCAAGTGTTCCTTACTTGCCATAGCGAAATTTGAAATCATTCGATTAAAAAAATCTAATTCAGCTTTGTCTTCCAAGATTGCGTTTAGTTTCAAAGCGAAATTTCGTGTGTCATTGACGAGCTCTCCCCATTTTTTTCGACCTTCCCACCAACGATCGTAAGCGGTGTTTGTTCTAAAAACAAGCAATAGTGAAATTACAAAACCAACTAAGGAATAAACTTGAAAAAGCTTGTCCAGATTTTTTGCATCAGGGAAATAAGTTATTTCGATATAAGCAATCAGCAAAGTAAAAGCACCCATGTAGATGAGTTCTTTCCATAACATCCGTAAGGTGTCACTTTTATGAATTGCAAAAATTAAAGTAATCCAACTTTTTGGATTGTAGTTTACCATGGCTTAGCCCTTAATATCAATATCTTTTACTTTCGAATCTTTTTCAGAGTCTTTTTTCTTTTTCTCTTTCCCTTTGATAAATACGCTCATTCCTCCGCAGATATGTACATTTCTGGCATCAAATGGATTTACAAAGGTTAAAATGTTATCGCTCATGATGAAAAACTGCATAGGACCTCCACGCATACTTATTCCAAAACCAATATTTGAAAAAGAACCATTGTACATAGTGTAATTTAGTGAGGCGGACAACCAAGATTTTAAATTCACATTTGCAGAAAGTGATAATCCTGCTCTGTATTTCCCTTTTACAAATTCGTTAAAAAACAGGGCTCCAGCGTTAATTTGTTTTGTTAAATTGTAATTTGCGCCTAAATAAATTTTTGTATTCAAGAAAGTAGAATATTTTTCATCTCCAACTTGATAGTTGAAAATTTTCTCCAAAGTATCTTGGAATTTTTCACCTACATTTACGCTTGTGTCATTAATTAATTCATTGATATCAACACCTTCAAACTTATAATTTATTTGATTGGTTTTATAATTAGAAACATTGGTTTTCCATGAAATAGAACCCAAATCCAAAATACTTGCATTCACACTCAATTTTTCGGAAATCTTGTAGGTTGCCCCTAAATCTATTCCAACTCCTTTGTTAGCAAACACAAAAGAATTTTTTATGATGGATTGATTGTCCAAAACAGCATTTGAGTCAAGGTAATAAAGAGAATTTGCAGAATTTATTTCAGCTACCCCGTCTAAAGTCAAAGCAAAAGTTTCTGGGTCTGTATAGATTCCAATTTCCGTTTTTTTAGTATTTATATTTGCGATTCCAGACAAAAGTTTTAATTTCCCTCCAACTGTTAATTTATCGTTGATTTGCATTGTCAAACCAAATGCATATTCCATATATGAATTTAGATTCACACCCAAGCCGTCAAAAGAAGCCCTTTCACCAATAAAACTTTTTCCATTTCCTTCCAAAGCAAATTTCATCAAATCTTTCGGGTAATTAACATTCATTTGAAATTTGTTTGTGGCTGCAAAGTTAAAATACATATCACGAACTTTTAAACCTAATCCAAATACTTCAACTTGCGATTCAACAGAAAAGAAATTACTCTCCTTCAAATCGTTTACCACTCCAACTGTGTTGATTGCCAAGGAATCATCTTCACGCTTTTTAAATAAGTCATTAAACGAAAATGCACTATTAGATAGCCCCAAACTCGTCATACCAAAAGGTGCACTAACATAAATTTTAGCTTTTGGCATGGATGAAGGATTCACCATATTTGCCTGTGGAGTGCCTTGAAGATTATATAGTGTAAAGTTTTTCTGACCAAATGTACTATTGGAAAATGAATAAACTGCTAGAATTGCGAATACTATTTTTTTCATGAATATTGTAGCTTAGTATGTTAGAAGGAAGTATTTAATTGCACTTGGACTGCCAATTTAAGGTCGATTTTATAGTAATCGAAAAATTTCACATAAACCCCATTCTGATACTCTGTGGTTGACGCTTCTGCAGCTAGAATGAATTTCTTCACGTTGCCGAGTAGATTTACTTGTGCTTCGTTGAGTGTGATGTCACTAATTTTTTTGTTGGAGCTACTTACCACTCCATTTGCGTTCACTGGGGCAGGAGCTATTAGATTTTCTTGCTGATCAAACAAGGTGAAAACTACATTATTGTTTTCATCCAAGGCTACTATTTGAGAACCAACTTGAACAGGAAATCCATTGTCGGCAATTAATCTTACCATAACAGATTCAATTTCATCAGGATTATCAAAACTATAATCAACTGTATCCGAAATCCTAAATCCATACGCTAAACCATCCAATGGCATATCAACTTCTGCTGTAAGGATGAATTTACTATCGTTTTCGATAAAATTAAGTGTTCCAGATGGACCGTTAGGATTTGCCATTGCATTAATTTCGTAATAAAAATATTTTGGAGTTGGTGAAATGATAGTGGAAATATTACTTGTATTACTACTATTCATTTCAAAATTAGTTGTTGCACTTTGACCAATTTGCGCTGGGAAATTGACAGATAAGACTGGGTCAAATCCTTCTAAAGGCAGTTCTTGACCAGTATTTACATTTATTGTTTTCAGGTTTGCTAAATTTAAATTTACAGGAAATCCAAATGAATTTTCTATTTTAAAATTGATTTTTGGGTCACTTAATTCAAAAACACCTTCAGTTGCATTTTCAAAAATACGTATCAAAACTGAATCTGCTGTTTGCTCCGCTATCTGTTGTTGACCAAAATAACCATATACATTTTCAAAGTCTAGACCTACAGTTTCAACATTAAATTCAAACACCTCATTTCCTAAAATATTTTGACCTGTTCCAGTAACTTGTGTTGTAACCTCTACTTCTAATACATTTACTGTTGTACCTCCTTTTGTGAAGTCACCATCAAGTCCAGCAAGATTAATTTGAACTTGCGCTGTTTGAGGTGTTATTCCATTGTAAGTAAACAAGACATTTCTTTCAATTGGTACTCCGTTATTTGTTAAATCAGGGAATGTTAATGTGACATTCAAATTGTGTTTAACTGAAGTTTGAAGATCTAAATCTAAGGTTCCTCCATTGAATTTTACCGTATGAATTTCTGCTCCATTATCTACATTTAATAATATATCTTCTCTTTTAAAGGAGTTTGATGTCCCAAAAAAAGCAGGTGATGCTGGAATATCCAATTCTATTGTATTCATGGTGAGGTTGTGGTTTATTCCTGAAATTGCAACAATTTGATCCGCATCAAAGGAAGCGATTTGACTATTATAAATTAGCCCAATTTGACCTGAAACTGGGTTAATAACCACCAAATCTGTACTGTCAAAATTTGCAAGTACATCGTAAACATCAAAGGAGGCATAAGCTATTTGTGCAGCAAGGTTTGGGTTCCAGCTTGTTGATGAAATTTTTTTGATATCTTCATATTTTTTACAAGAAACAGCAAAGAATAATGTTGACGCCAGAATAAATAGTGTGGTTTTTGAATAGATTTTCATTTTCTATAATTTTAGTGTAAATATAGATTATTATTTTTAAAAATAAAGTATTTTTGTCAAAATAATATAACAATTAACATAATTAGACGTTATCCTAATACTATACATTTAAGTATGAAAGTATTTTTTGTTTTTTTACTAGCATTTTTTGTTTTCAAATTGTCTGCACAACAGCAAAACAATCGTTCTCGCTCTGAAGTAGGGATATTGGGCGGAGGTTCTTATTATATTGGCGATTTAAATGTTAAAAACCATTTTAAAAATACAGAATTAGCATTTGGGGGAATTTATCGATACAACGTTAATCCACGATTTGCATTAAGATCAAATTTCACCTACGGAAAATTAAATGCCTCTGACTCTGAATCAAATTTGGATATCTATAAAAATAGGAATTTGTCTTTTCAAACGGATTTTTACGAACTTGCAAGCGGAGTAGAATTTAACTTTGTACCCTATCAAACGGGACATAAAATTCATCGTGTCACAGGATACATCATTGCACAATTAGGTGTTTTTAGAATGAATCCACAAACTGAATACAATGGTTCCTTGGTTGATTTACAAGAGTTAGGCACGGAGGGACAGGGAACTGAATTAAGTGACAAAGGTCTCTATTCAAAAACACAACTCTGTATGCCGGTGGGATTAGGGTCAAAATTTTCACTTTCAAAAAACGTTTCCTTAAGTCTTGAATTCACGGTTAAAAAGACCTTCACAGATTACATCGATGATGTTGGAAGAAGTCGATTTGTTGATCGAGATCAATTAAGTGAATTAAATGGTCCCTTAGTTGGTGAACTTTCAAACAGAAACCTAAATGGTTCTAAACAAGGTTTTAGAGGAAATCCTTCGACAAATGATTGGTATTTCGTTTTTGGAGCAATTTTAGCTCTTAGACTTGGTCCTCCAAACAAGTGCTATAATCATTAAGTTTTAAAGAATCTATCGTGAGCAAGCTCAATGTATCAATGCAGAAACGATAAATTTTAAATGATGAATGACAAGATTAATCGTCAATTCCGACACAATCTTATCAATTTAAAAAAGACAACTTAAGTGCAGAAGTGTTTTGTTTAAACCACGTTTTTACCTTAAAAGTGTGACATGACCACTTTGTTTGGTTTCGACTCTCGAACTTTTTGTTTTGTAGCGAATTGAATATGTATAAACTCCATCTGGACACTCTTTCCCCTTATAGGTTCCGTCCCAATGAAATTCTGAATCATTAGTTGCTTCAAAAACTAACTCTCCCCAACGGTTATATATTTCAAATTTCAGAATATCAATATTTATTGATTTAGCAAAAAAAGTATTGTTAAATCTATTTCCATCAGGTGTAAAAGCATTCGGGATATAGAGCACATATCCAATATTGATTTCTCTTGTAACAGTATCGATACACCCTAAATCATCTGTCGCAATTAAAGTAACTAAATAAGTCCCAATATCTTGATAATTTGTTATCGGGTTTTCTTCAGATGTAAAAACACCATTTCCAAGGTCCCAAGCAAAACTCACTCCATTAAGAGATTGATTATTGAATTTTATTGGTTCTCCCATATTCAATTCAACTGCTGTAACCGAAAAATCAGCATAAGGTTGGTGCACTGGCACACTGGTTGAAATTGGAATGGAATATGTTTGACATTCATCTGAAATGTTTACTGTATAAGTGCTAGTTAACAAAGGATTTACCCAAACATCTTGTGTTGTTTCAAGTGAATGGCTCCAAATATAGGAATAAGCACCCAAACCTAAAGTGGCGTTCGCACTTAACAAAACAGAATCACCGGGACAAACAATTGTTGGCTGATTAATCTCTGGAATTAGCACCGGAGTTTGAACGGTATAAATAAAACTTTCATTTGCCACTGAACCACAACCATCATTTACAGATAAAGTAACATTTACTGAAAACTCAGGTTCAATTGTAATACTTGCTGCGGTTCCTGCATTTTGACCATTAATCGTCCATGAAAAATTGTATTGACTGCCTGCACCTCCACTTACAACGGGAACGATTTGCCGTTCAACAAAGGGACAAAGCTCATTGAGATCTAAAATTGGTTGGATAACGACAGGGATTAATGGAGGAATAAACACATCAGCATCATCAGTTGCCGTTGAATTTAAACAAAAATCAGTTACTGTTATTGAATAATTTGTGGTAACCAAAGGTGAAACAGTAATACTTGGGGTAGTTTCACCAGAAGCCCATGCATACGTAATAGGCTCTAATCCACCTGTAATTACTGGATTTAATGTTACGGTTTGTGCTCCATCACAAAAAATAGTATCGTTTTCCAAAGTAACAGAAATTGCTTCCACTTCCTTTAAAGTTATTGTAAACTCTTGAGGAATAACGCCATTGCACAAATCAGGAACCAAAAAAGTAATAATAATTGTTTCTAAATCATCAACTACTGCATCAACTAGCGCATCAAAGGTAAAAGTTGCTGAAGCTTGTCCCGCATTGAGGTTCAGAACTGCTGGAATTGTATTTGTATAATCAATTCCACTTAGAGCAGTACCAGTTAATTGAATAGGAATGCTTAATGCTGCGGCAGTGTTCGTTCTTGAAAAAGTAAAATCCGCAGAAGTACAACCCTCAGCAATAATAGTTGGATCACCAAAATAGTTTCCAGAAGTTGTGAAACTAATTTCAGTCGGTGCCTCAGATGTTAAACTTTCCGCCTCTAGAAATATTCCTGAATCAAGAATTCCATCACCTACATCTGCAATTGCAATGGTTAAATGATATGTTCCACCACACTGAA
>CAZHLZ010000099.1:0-11015 GCA_964532475.1 uncultured Chitinophaga sp. | reverse complement strand
TTTGATCAAGAACCAAATGTTGTATTTTTGATTGTTGAAGGTTTAAACGACGATTTTTTGCATAACAAAGAGGTGAATTTAATGCCATTTTTATCACATTTAATGGATTCTAGTTTGTATTGGAAAAAATGTTTCACTTTGGGCGAACGTTCCTTTGCGGCTGTGCCAAGTTTAATGGGAAGTTTGCCTTACGGAGAAATTGGATTTACACTCCAAGAAAATTTTCCTCAACATTTAAGTTTAGTCTCAATTTTAAAGTCAAATAACTACCATACGACGTTTTTTTACGGTCAGCCAGCTTGGTTTCACAATAAATTCAATTTTTTTAAATATAATTTTTGCAACGAGGTTTATGATAACTCCACTTTTGCAAAAAAATACAAAAAAATTATCGTTGGAAAAGAAAAATATTTTTGGGGTTACGATGATAAATCATTGTTCTCCAATGCGCACGAAATTATCGCTATGCAAACCTACAAAAAACGTTTTGATGTCTATTTTACTGGAAGTATGCACTCTCCTTTCATTTCCTCCGAGGACAAAATTTATGAAAAAAACTTTTTAGCAAAGGTGGATAAAATCAAAAATGAATCTAATAAAAGTCATTACATCCATCACAAACGATTTTACAAAAGTATTCCGTTTACGGATGACGCATTTAAAGATTTTTTCGCAAAATACAAGCAACGTTCGGATTTTGATAACACAATTTTCGTTATTACAGGAGACCATCCTATGACAGAGATTCCTCCAAAAAATTTGCTAAAAAGATTTCATGTGCCTTTGATAATTTACTCGCCTAAATTGAAAAAAAGTAAAACATTCTCTAATGTTGTAAGTCACTTGGATGTGTACGAAAGTTTTTTACCATTTCTAAAAGAATATGGGCTTAAAACACCAGAAATTTCATGTGCTTTGGGCGGAAATCTGTTTACTCCAGTCAAAAAAGGAATTGTATTTATGAATGGAAATCGCGAGTTAATTGATTATTATTCAAATGGATATTACATAAATGACAAAGATTTGTATCGCGTAAAAAATAATTTTGAGTTGGAGAAAATTGAGGATGAAAAACGATACAGCACGATGTTACATGAATTAAATTTATTTAGAAAAACAAATGATTACGTTTGTAAAAAGAATAAAATTATTCCAGAAGAACTTTATTATCAATCACTTGGTTTAAAAATATTAAAATCAAAAAAACTAAAATCGAATAGCAAGGAAGAATACATGGATGTTTTGAAAAAAGAAAAAATTGAAAATAAAAGCAAACAATTTGATTTTTCAATTGAGTATTCATGTCCAAAAAACTCTGAAATTTCCTTGGTATATACCCTAGTTGATGAAAAAGATAGCGTGTTGTTATGGAATAGCATATTTTTAAAACCTACGTTGAATCAATTGCAAAAACGCATCCAAATAGAACAATTTGTCGACAAGAAAAATAAGATTTTTGAGAAAAAACTTTTCTTAAATGTGTTTATTTGGAACAAAAGCAAAACGCAATTAGAATTGAAAAAGTTAAATTTTACTTTATTTGAGAATTGAATTGATAAATAGTTAAGCTAATTCTTTTTCCATCACAAAGTCTTCCATCAAATAACCATTTCCAATTTCTATATCCTCTGATTTCACATTTTTGAAACCAAGTTTCTCATAGAATCGAATTGCCTTATTGTAGCGATTTACATTTAAAGTTAATTTAGGTATTTTGTCTTCCAAACATCTTTTTTCAGCAAAATGGATTAATTGTTCTCCAATTCGTTTTCCTTGTTCACTTGGAAGAATGTATAATTTATGAATTTTCAATTGATTTTGATTCTTGTAATTCGATTCAATCCCCATAAAACCTAAGGCTCGATCATTTTCTAAAAAGAGATAAAATTCGTGTCCCTCCTGCAATTGTTTTTCTAATGCAGATTCAGAATACATCATTTCCATCATGTATGCCAATTGTGCCTCACTTAAAATTTCACCAAAAGCAACTGGCCAAGTAATTGCTGCAATTTCCCGAATCACAGGAATTTTATTCAAATCAATTTTTTGTATCACCTCAATTATTCTTTGATAAATTTTTGCTGAAAAACTCTTCCTTCTGAGATGAATTTCAGAACGTAAGTCCCTGATGCTAAACTTGAAATAGAAATTTGATTGTTTTCCAATTTTAATGAGATTTCTTTACCTAAATTATCGTAAATAGATATTTTATTGTCAGAAATTTCTCCCTTGAAATCCAGTTTCAAAAAGTCTTTCGATGGATTTGGATAAAGTTTAAAATTTTCTGAGTGATTTTCTGTTAATTCTAATGTTCCAAGTGTTTCCAACGCCAATTTGATTGCTTGATAAGCATTGATTTTTCCAAAACCCCATTGATAACTTCCAATTGATGGAATTATTCCTGTATTATCATCCGTTCGAGCTGTAACTTGAATAATTTCCTTCACTTGTGCCGGCGTTAAATATGGATTCGCATCTAAAATTAAGGCTACAACTCCTGTTACAATCGGCCCAGCCATGGAAGTACCAGAAATTTTTGTAAAATGATAAGTTCGGCCATTAAAACTTACACTTCCAACTGACGAATAACTAGCATCAGTAAAAGAAGAAACGGACGAACCGACACTTACACCTGGTGCAGAAATATCAGGTTTTGTGCGTTCATCCAATGTTGGCCCAAAACTCGAAAAACTTGCAATTTCACCTCCAACAAGATTTCCTTGTGTGTTTTCATATTCACTTGCATAAGCAGCCACAGCAATCGTGCTAATTGCACTAGCTGGATCACTAATTCCATATTCTCGATTTCCACCTAAAGTTCCTGCACCTGAAATTGCAAATCCCATTCCCCAGTTTCCAACATCGTTTGTTAATTCTGTCACATTCCATGCGTGAACAGTACCATCAAGAGCTCTAACTTTCATAAAAATCTTGTACTGAACGTGAGTATTCTTGACTCTCAACCTCACATGTGGACGATTATTTTGAGGATTTGCCGCTTCACAACTTAAATTAAAAAATACAGTATCATCTGCAATTATTAAAGTTGAATCCAAATAATTAGCTTGCGTATTTGTATTGTAATAAGGTGTTTCAGCTAAAATAGTATTTGTTGTATTTAAAACTTGGAAACCAACATCGAAATTTTTACCAGCTTCTCCCCACAAACTCAATGATTGTCCCCACATATTTGGATTTGCGCCATAGCTGTAAAACAAAACTCTCGAACGTATTTCTTCATCAACGAATGTTTTTTTAAGGTGGAAATTAACATCTCCATTGTTTCCTCCTGAAGAAACAAATACGACACCTAAGTCTGAGTAGGAATCAATTGCTTGACTCAAGAGTGATGTTCCATCCAAATTCCCAATCCAATGTAAACCCCAGCTTTGATTGATAACCAAACGTTTACCTGCAGCTTGCGCCTTTTGATACATCCATTCATAAGCATCAATTACAGAAGCAGCATCGACCAAAAATGTTGCAAAAAGGTAATTTGCTTCAAAGGCAACTCCACGATAAACAGTACCAGCTCCAGAGCCACCACAAATACCTGCAACATGACTTCCATGATAACTATAACTGTAAATATTTGCTGTATCCGACTGAGCATTCAATAAATCAGTTGAATTCGAAAATTCCGTTCCATAGGAAAAACCACTTGGAGCTGGACCACTTTGCTTGTATTGATCCCAAGCAGCAACAATGCGTGTTTGTGTCAAACTTGTGTCGTAAAAATTTGGATGTGTATAATCAAAACCCCAATCTGTAATTCCAATGTAAACATCCTTTCCTGTATAAGCCTCTGGTAAATCAAAGCCCATGTGAACGCTGTCTGCACGAATATCTTTAATCGCTTTATCCATAGTTGGAGAAATTTTACCTGCAATTTCGAAATAAGAAATACCGTCAATTTTTTCAAGTGAATTTAAAGCATCTAATGGAACTTTTAAAGTCACAATTGAATTAATTTTAGAACCAACGATTATTCCGTCTGTCTCACAAATTGTCTGACTGAACGTTGAATTTACTTTTGCCAATACAGAAAGGTACAATCCATTATTTATCGGACTAATTGGGAACTTTTGCATCAAAAATGATTTCTCAATTTCGTCTTTTGAATGCCTCATTTTTTCAATGTGTTGCAAATCTATTTTTGTAATGTTGGAACATTTTTTTTGACCAAAAAATAAGGATGTAATCCCTAAAAATAAAACTAAGGTAAAATATTTCATATTGCTTTTAAAAAATTTGACAATTTTGAGAATGTGTACATAAATAATAACCTAAAAAAACCTAAACAAACAAAAACAATCCATGTTTGTGGTCCAAATATTTCTGCTAAAATTACTAAAATAATACAGCTGATAAACATTACAATCGGGGAAAGAATGATTTGACTCACAGTTTCGTAAAGTCCCACAATTGAAATAGATCCTTTGGAAACTTTTGTTTGTGAAAAAAAATTCACAAGTAGATTAACAAAATACTTTATTCCTATGATGTAAAAGAAAAGTGAATACGACTTGCCAAATAAAAGTTCCAATCTATTCATGGTTTCTGCTTCAAGATACACTCCACTTGTGCTTAAAACCTCGATGGATTTGAATTGGAAAGCATTTTCTTTTAAGAATCCAACTAATAATTCAACCGTTATTTGATTTAATAATAATATAAAAAAAGAAGCGACTAACACCATTGAAAAAGATGCAAAAATGGAAATGTATAAACCTTTGAAAATGCTTTTTAGAATAGTGCTATTTTTATTTTTCTTGATATATTCGTAGGTGTTAAAAATCAAAAAAAACAAGGCAAAAACAAGAGCCATTATTGTACTTTCATACACAAAAACAAAAATAATATCTCCAGGATCGGCAGATTTCCCAAGATTCATCAAAACGGCACAAACAACAATAAATGAAATGATATCGATACCAAAATTTATTCGTTTGCCGTTTATTTCACTCAACATTCTTAAGCTTTTAAGTAATAATTTGTTCCACTTTCTGTAATTTTCATCTCAAGGATATTCCAATACACAAAAATTGCCACCAAATAATCAATTTTATTTTTAGCTAAGTTAGAAATTTTATACAAATTACTCAAACTTTTTTGTTCGTTGAACTCAAATAATTTTAAAAAGCTTAATTCCTCATCTCCAAATTGTTGTGGCTTCGGAATTCCCTTTTTCTCTAAATTCCAAACTCGAATCAAAATCTTGTTGGCTAATAAAGTATGATCATCGCGACGAATAAAAATTTTCCATTTCCCATCTAAATCTAAAGCTGTATGATTTCTATCTAAATTCTTTTCAACAGAAATTTCAAGAACCAAACGGTGATTTTCTTGCCAAATCTTTGATTCAAATTTCACCTCTGGTTTACAGAAAAGTTTTGCCGCACCTTCAATCATATGAAACTCTTCTTCAGGATTAACACCTACAACTTTTCCGTTATCTTTTACACCAATAAAAAGTTTTCCTCCATCAGTATTTGCAAAAGCAGCTAAGGTTCGAGCAATCTTTTTTTGATCATCAATTCTAAATTTGAAATCCTGAACTTGATTTTCACCTCTTTTTAATATGTCCGACAAATTTGTTTCCATTCGAATTCAAAAGTAAGAATTTAAGCTTAAAGGATAAAATGAAAATCAAAAATAAAATTATCTCCAGCGGAATGTAGGTAAAATTAGATAGATTCCGCTGAATATAAAATTATAAAAAATAATTATTATCAGCGGAAAATGTGTATATTTGCATAGATTCCGCTGGAGATAAATGAAAATTATGAAGAGAAAAATCATTGGAAGAGATGCAGAAATCTCTTTTCTTAACGATATTTACAATAGTAAAAACGCTGATTTACTAACGATTACAGGAAGAAGAAGAGTTGGGAAAACATTTTTGGTAAAATCTGTTTTTTATCAAAAGATTGACTTTGAATTAACTGGGATTTTGCAAGCAAATCTAAGTCAACAACTTCAAAATTTTTCATATTCATTAAACCCAAATAGCACTAAGATAAAAGTCCAAGCAAAAAATTGGCTAGAAGCATTTTTCCTTTTAAGCAAAAATTTAGAGAAACGAAAAAGCAAACGTAAAAAAGTAGTTTTCATTGACGAATTCCCATGGTTAGACACACATAAATCAAATTTTTTAGCAGCATTTGATTGGTTTTGGAATTCTTGGGCCGTAAATCAGAATATTTTGGTCATTATTTGTGGTTCAGCAGCAACTTGGATTATCAAAAACATTATCAACAACAAAGGGGGCTTGCATAATCGTGTAACAAAAAGATTACATCTAAAACCATTTACACTAAAGGAGACAGAAATATTTTTAAAAAGTAAAAAAGTAAATTTATCTCGTTTTCAAATCGCACAACTTTATTTAGCTTTTGGTGGAATACCACATTATTTAAATGAAGTTAAACCTGGTGAAAGTGCGATGCAAAGCATTCAACGTATTTGCTTTGATCAAAACGGATTGTTAGTCAATGAATTTCATAATTTATATAAAGCCCTTTTTTCAAACTATGAATTTCATGAAAAAGTTGTTTTTGCCCTTGCTAAAAAGCACAAAGGATTAACGAGAGGTGAAATACTTTCTTTGGCAAAAATTTCGGATGGAGGAACATTTTCCAGTGTTTTAAATGAGTTAGAACTTTCAGGATTTATTTCATCATTAACTCCATTTCAAAAAACAAAAAAAGACACATTGTATCGATTAACAGATGAGTTTTCCTTGTTTTACATTAAATTTATGTTTCGGAAGAAAAATGTAAATTGGAATCAATTGGCACAAACACAAACATGGAAAACTTGGTCAGGTTATACTTTTGAAAACCTATGTATTAAGCATGAAAATCAAATTAAAAGTGCTTTGGGAATTGCCTCTGTTTACACCGAATTTACAAGTTTTTACAAAAAAGCAGATGCAAACAGTGGCGGAACACAAATTGATTTATTAATTAATCGAAACGATGGAATCATCAATGTGATTGAAATAAAATTTACAGACCGTCCATTCATTCTAAGCAAAAGTTATGCAGAAGAACTGCGAAAAAAACTAAATGTATTTCAAGAAAATTCGGATGTTAAAAAAACATTGTTTCTCACTTTGATAACTGCCTTCGGAACTCCTGAAAGCATTAATTACACTGGATTAATACAACAACAATTATCTCTAGAAAACCTATTTGATTAAATTTATCTCCAGCGGAATGTGGGTAAAATTAGACAGATTCCGCTGAGGATAAATTGTCCAACCACAGATCAAAAGCCTTTAATGCTTGCTCTTTTAACATCGAATAGCCATTCAAAATCATGGCTCCTTTTGCTTCAGCCTCTATTAAAAATCTTGTTTTTTCTGGATTGTAAATCAGGTCTACCACGAAATGATTATCAGTAACAAAACCCATCGGAAAATCAGGTTTTTCATCCACGTTCGGAAAGGTTCCAATAGGTGTGCAGTTCACAATCATTTTGCAAGCATTCACCATATTCTGATTGACATCAGCATACGAAAACTGATTTTCGCCCTTGGGATTTCTACTAATAAAAATAACATTTAAACCAATATTATTCAGCACATAAGCAATTGCCTTTGAGGCTCCACCAGTGCCTAAAATCATAGCTCTCTCATGTCGATTATCTAGAAAAGGTTTGATTGACTGTTGAAAACCAAATGCATCTGTGTTATGTCCTATAGCTTTTCCATTCTCAAAAGAAACTGTATTTACAGCTCCAATGGCCTTGGCTTCAGGACTCAATTCATCTAAAAAAGGAATTATACTTTCTTTATAAGGAATTGTGACATTTAAGCCCGAAAATTTTCCGCTTTCTAAAATTGATTTAATCTCTGAGATATCTGGAATTTCAATATTTTCGTATGTGTAATTAAGCTTATTTTTCTCGAAAAAATCAGTAAAAAAAGTCTTAGAAAATGAATAATCTAATCGTTTTCCTACTAGACCAAATCTAATTGGATTAGACATTTTTCTTTCCAAATTTAGATTTAAGAAAACTAAGTAGCATGGGGAGAACAGAAATAAAAATAATAATCAAAACTACTTTTTCAAGATTTTCTTCCACCCAAGCTATTTTCCCTAAAAAATAACCAGCAAAAGTCATACTGAAAATCCATAAAAACCCTCCGATAACATCAAATAAAAGGAATTTTTGGTATTTCATTTTACCAATACCAGCAGCAAAAGGAGTAAATGTCCTCACAATTGGTACAAAACGCGCCATGATAATTGCAAAAACTCCTCTTTTTTCAAAAAAAGCTTCTGTTTTGTTAAGGTATTCAGGTTTTACGATTTGTTTTCCACGGATTTTCCATTCAAAGACGCGAAGTCCAATTTTTCGTCCAATCCAATAATTCACATTATCACCTAAGATTGCTGCTACCACCAATAAACTTAAGATCAAAGCGATACTTAATTGACCTTTGGCTGCAAACATTCCAGCTGTAAAAAGTAATGAATCACCAGGAAGAAATGGCATAATCACCAATCCTGTTTCGATGAAAATCACAAGAAATAAAACTACATAAATTGAAGTTTCAAAATGTTTAATCAACCAATCGAAATCGAGATGAAGGATGTGTTCAAATACTTCTAACATATTAATCCATATCTAAACTGGAGTCGATATCAGCCTTCCATGCTAATAAACCACCTTCTAAAATTGTCACCTTTGGAAATGCAAAATCATTAATCAATAAATCTGCCACTGGAATCGCTCTTCTTCCACTTCGACAAATAACAATAATCTCTTTATCCTTAGGGAAATCAGCAGCTTTATCTGCAACTTCACCCATTGGAACATGCTCTGAAGGAATATGAGCTGCGTCTCTTTCGTATTGTTCTCTGATGTCTAATAAGAAAAGATCCTCGTTTGCATCAATCTTTTGTTTTAATTCTGTTGGTGAAATATTTTTCAAAATTTACTTTTTTAGTTTGTACAAAGGTATAAAAAATTATTTATTCTCTTGTAATTCTTTTTCTTCTAATTCTTTTAATCGATTCTCGTATTTCTGAATCAAAACCTCCAATTCAGCTATTTCACGTGTAACTGTTGCAATTTTTTCCTGATCCCAAAATGCACTTTTTGCTTTTAAATTCACTTTTTTAGAATTTAAGTCCACTTTAAATCCAGTTAATTCTTTCTTTAAATTAAATTTACTTTTGTTATTTATTTCAGCATCGCTATACTTATCTTTTTCAACAACTTCAGTTTTTGCCTCGCCTAAATTTTCTCCACTTTTCGAGAGCTCAACATCTTTTTCTTTGGCTGCAGTTTTACTAGCATTTTTCAACTTTTTATCTTCTGCTTTTAAGTTGGAGATTTCATCTTTGATTTGATCTTTGCGCAAATCATATTTTTTTCTATCCTCAAAAGGCAATTCCTTTTTCTCAATTTTAGCATTGGTTTCTACTAATTGAATTTCCTTTCTCTCTTTGGTTAGAATATCAATTTGCTTATCAATTTCTAATCTTCTAAGCTCATTTTGACCTTCATTGTTGCTTTTTGCTTTGTCAATCTCTTTTTGATCTTTAACAATTTTTCTTTCATAACGAATAATGTCTGCCTCTAAATTTTGCTTAAAAAGCAACAAATTATCTTCACGCATTTGATTCAAATCAATCGGTTCTTCTTTTTCCTCTTCCTCGTTATTAGCAATTTTGCCAGCAGAATTACTTGTTCCAATCGATGAATTCGTGTTGTTGTCAGTATTTGAAGTAGAATTATTATTAGAACTACTATTTGTTTGACTATCATTTTTCCCACTAGCACTTAACCCCCAACCAGCAGCAATAGCACTTTCAGACAAAAATCCACCAGATGCTTCCGACATTTCTTTAGCTAAAACTTCCATTTTCAGGTGAAAAAAATTGCTATTATCTAAAACAACATACCCTTTTACATCCCACGTTTTTGTAGAATTTGAAGTTTTCTTACTTCCATAAACATCGATGTTTTTCACAATTAAATTTGAGCAGTTCACAGAAACTTCTCCATCATCATTTGTTCGACCTGTACCAATTGTGGCGTCTCCAATTTTAATTGTGATATCCGAGTTTTGTACAGGAAAATCTTTGTAGGTAATCTTCAATTTTACTGTTTGAGCTGAAATTGAAAGGCTGATAAACAGCATGCTAAGGATAACTATTTTTTTCATAGTGGATTGACTTTTCAAAAGTTATGCCAAAAATAATAATTTTTTAGTAATAATGTTCCTTATTCAATTTTTCTTCAAATGAATTCAAACAAATAAATCTAAAGGATTCATTATCAATAATTCTTGCCAAGAAATTCCACTTTGAAAGTTTAGCGGCCCAATTCTATAAAATCCATTTACCTTAAAATGAGTTTGAAAAAGTTCAAAATGTTTTGCCGTTAGTATTGACGTATCAACATCCAGAGCAATTATTTTTTAAAAATTTGATAGTGTGTGAGGAAATCTTTGATATAAAATAGAATACCAATCCACAAAAAAAACCACCACTCTTTCGAATGATGGTTTCAATATAAATTAAAGAACAATTCTTAAGCTTCTGTCGAAGTTTGAGTTGCTTCTTTCTTTTCTGGTCTTGGTAACAAAACTTTACGAGACAATTTCCATTTTTTAGTTTTTGGGTCTCTTCCCATTACTTTGAAACGAACTAAATCTCCTTCTTTACAAACGTCTTCCATTTTGTCAATTTTTTCCCAGTTGAACTCAGAAATATGAATCAATCCGTCTGTTCCTGGTAAAATTTCAACAAAACAACCGTAAGCTTGCAACGATTTGATTTTTCCTTCGTATTCAGCTCCTTCTTCAACTGTTGGAGGAAATGCGATTAATCTAATTCTTGAAACCGCAGCTTTCATGTCGTCACCATTGTTTGACATTACTTGAACTCTTCCTTCACCACCTTCGATTTCTTCGATTGTGATGTTCGTATTTGTTTCTTTTTGTAAAGCTTGAATGATTTTTCCTCCAGGCCCGATAATTGCACCAATACACTCGT
>CAZHLZ010000098.1:0-11182 GCA_964532475.1 uncultured Chitinophaga sp. | reverse complement strand
TTTACCTACGGTGCTACTAGCGTGGTCAAACTATATCGGCATTATACAAAACTATCATTGGACTTAAATATAATTATACTTGGTATAACTTGAAATTCTGCTTAAATTTGTTTTTCAAACAAAAATAAAAGTGCATGAAATCAAAACTTCCAGAAGTAGGAACCACCATATTCACAACGATGTCCAAAATGGCTTTGGATTACGGCGCCATTAATTTAGCTCAAGGATTTCCAAATTTCCCTGTTGATGAACAATTAATTGAATTAGTTGAAAAAAATGCACGAAAAAATGTTCATCAGTATGCACCGATGGCTGGAAATTTGATGCTTCTGGAACAAGTAAAAATTCTCACTCAAAAGAGTTATCAACGAACAATTAGCAACAACGAAGTATTGATTACCGCTGGCGCAACACAAGCCATTTTTACAGCAATTCAAGCTTTGATTTTTCCCGAAGATGAGGTGGTGATAATAGATCCAGCCTACGATTGTTACGCTCCAGCAGTTGATTTAGCGGGTGGAAAATGTGTGCATGTTGCCATGGAAAATGATTTCTGTATCAAGTGGGATAAGGTAGAAAATGCCTTTACAAACAAAACTAAATTATTGATTATCAACAACCCTCATAATCCTTCTGGGAAAATTTTCACTCAAGAAGACATAGAACAGTTGAAACGAATTTTGTTGAAAAATGATCAGGTATTTTTGCTTTCTGATGAGGTCTATGAATACATTACTTTTGAAGAGAAGCACATTTCAATCAATAGTATTCCTGAGCTATTTGAACGAAGCATTATCGTTTCTTCCTTTGGTAAAAGTTTTCACATCACCGGTTGGAAAATTGGTTATTTAGTGAGTTCTGAAAATATCATGAATGAAATAAAAAAGGTACATCAATTTTTGGTTTTTTGTGTAAATAGTTTGGCGCAACAATCTTTGGCAGATTACCTACAAGAAGTTGATGTTTCTACCTTGGGAGAATTTTACAAAGAAAAGCGGGATTTTTTGCAAAGCTTATTGAAAGAAAGTCGTTTTAAGATTTTACCTTCTGAAGGATCCTTTTTTCAAGCCTTGGATTATTCTGAAATTTCAACAGAAAACGATGTTGCATTTTGTGAAAGATTAGTAAAAGAACATGGAGTTGCAGCAATTCCAATGTCTGTTTTTTATAATAACGGAGTAGAACGTAACGTAATACGTTTATGTTTTGCTAAGGACAATGAAACTTTAATTCAAGCAGCAAAAAAATTATGTCGCATTTAAAAGTAAGCTTAGTTCAGTGTGAACAATTTTGGGAGGACAAGCAAAAAAACTTGGATCATTATGATTCTCTTTTACAAAAAATCGAAGACACAGATTTGATTCTTTTACCAGAAATGTTTCATACCGCTTTTAGTATGAATACCGAATTATTGGGAGAAGATTGCTCTAAATCTCTTGCCTTGTCTTGGTTAACAAAAACTGCAAACAACAAAGAATCAGCTATTTACACTTCGTTTATCGCAAAAGAAGGAACTAAGTATTTCAATCGTGGAGTTTTTGTGGAGCCAAATGGCACAGTACATTTTTACGATAAAAGAAAATTATTTACTCTCGCAAAAGAAGATTTATTTTTCAGTGCAGGCGAAACACAAGTAATTGTTGACTACAAAAATTGGAAAATAAATTTGCAAATATGTTTTGATTTACGTTTTCCTGAAGTCAGTAGAAACCGCATTAAGCAAAACGTAATAGATTACGACCTGTGTTTATATGTTGCAAATTGGCCAGAAAAAAGGGCCGCACATTGGAAAGCTTTATTACAAGCACGCGCAATTGAGAATCAATGTTTTTTAATTGGCTTAAATCGAGTAGGTGAAGATGCAAAAGGCTTAACTTATTCTGGAGATTCGGCGGTATATTCACCTTATGGAGAAAAATTGAGTGGAAATTTTGCCTTTGAGGAAAAGATAATCGAACTTACCTTAAATAAAGATAGTTTAGAAGAAATTCGCAGTAGCTTAAACTTTTTGCAGGATGTTTGATGTTTCATTTTTTGAAACATACGGGTTATTAGCACTTTTCTTATTGTGTTTTTTGTCAGCCACCATTTTACCGCTCAGTTCAGAACTTGTCTTTTTGTGGTTTTTAAGCGAAAGCACATTTTCCACAGCTGAAGTTTTGTTAATTGCAAGTTTGGGAAATTGTTTGGGAGGTTTAACAAATTATTTTTTGGGTTTTTTTGGAAGCAAATTTTTCAAGATAAAAAAGGATGCAAAGGCATTTTATTTAGCACATAAATATGGCTTTTTTGCCGCATTTTTTTCATGGATTCCATTTATAGGTGATCCATTATTAGTTGCTCTGGGATTTTTAAAGTCTCCTTTTTGGAAAAGCATGTTGTTGATGTCAATGGGAAAAGTATTGAGGTATGTTTTGCTCTTAGGTTTTGAGTTTTGACCTTAAATTAGTACACTAACATCTTATTTTTGCCGATAAATTAAAGTAGCACATCGCCCAATTTTATAATTTAACGAAAGATTAACATTTTTAAGTTTTGAACACAAGTATTTGTTTTTCAAATACTTATAATCTAATCAAAATCAAAAAACAATTTTTTAATGCCGAAATTACTGCTATTTCAATATTTTTAACCATTTTTGGCATAATAATCGTTTATCGCTGATTTATATAAAATAAACAATATGAAGAAAAATATTTTACTCTCGATTACATTTCTAATTTGCTTTTTTTACTCCTTCGGACAAGGAAGAAAGCTGGATTATGATAATGATTCACGCTGGTTTTGGACAGTGAACGCAGGTTCTACTTGGCAAAGTGCAGACGTGAAAAGTAAAAATGAATGGGGCTGGGGTTTGACCTTAGGAAAATCATTTAATTACAATTACGGCAGATTAATCTCCTTTGACATCAGAGGAAGATTTTTGACTGGCGAATGGTATGGTCAAAATACGGATTCAACTGGTTTTACTAAAAACAACCTAACACTTAGTAGTGGACTCACAAATTACAAAGATAGTTTGGGATTTTCTGTGTTAAATCACTACACAAAAGGAACTGAAGGTTCGCTAGAATTAGTGCTGCACGGAAATAAACTTCGTGAAAGAACAGGTTGGGACATCTATGTTTTTGGAGGTGTTGGTTTGACAGCTTTCAGAGCGAGAGGTAATCTCTTAAATGACAATGATTCTGTTCCAAATTCCATGTACAATTACGATGTTTTGGACGATTATTCAATCAGCACTTTAAACACAGTTTTGGATGATTCTTATGAAACTTTATTAGATAATAACGATGATGGAATCAACATTGCACTAACTCCAAGTTTAGGTTTTGGAATTGGTTATCAATTAGCCCCAAGATTTTCAATTGGTTTAGAGCATAAAACAACTTTTACTCGTTTAGATTATTTTGATGGATATAACAATTCTGAGGGTTCTTATGAAAATGATTGGTTCCACTATACAAGTGCTTACATGCGTTTTCATTTGAAAAAAAGAAACACCAATAATTCTGAATATACGGACGGAAATGAATTTGACACACAAGTTGCACCAGAAGTAGTTTTCACAAATCCAAATGTATCTGGAAACTCTGTTAGTTCACCTGATTACACCATTCAAGCTTTGGTAAAACATGTTAATGGAAGAGACAATATCAATTTCCGTCAAAATGGAGTGTATATTAGCAATTTTAGCTACAATGCTTCTTCTGATAAATTACAAAGTCAAGTGGTGCTTCAACCTGGACAAAATGTATTTGAAATCATTGCATCCAATGCGTATGGAACAGACCAAAAAACTACCATCATTATTTACGCGCAACAACGTGAGCCATTACCTGTAGTAACTTATTACAATCCAGCTTCAAATCCATTGACAGTTTCTAGTCCTAATTTTGTGCTAAATGCTGGAATCTTAAATGTTGCCAATCAAAGTAATGTTACCTTATTATTTAATGGTCAAAACTATTCTAATTTTACCTTTACTCAAAATCCTGGTAATTTAACGGCTAATTTGAACTTAAATATTGGTACAAACATTATCACAGTAACTGGAGTAAATAATGCTGGAAGTGATTCAAAAACAACCACAATTATTTACAATCCAACTCAAAATGTGCAAGCACCAGTAGTTTATTTTGTGGATCCTAGCACAAGCCCATACACTGTAAGTAATCAATCTTATTTGATAAATGCAGATGTATTAAACGTGTCTGGAAGTGAAAATATTACTTTCAAACAAAACGGTAATGTAAACCAAAATTTCACTTACAATGCTGTTAGCGACGATTTCCAAAGTTCAGTAATATTAGTTCCTGGTCAAAATGTATTTGAAATTATTGCTTCAAATAGCGCTGGAACAGCTCAAGCAACAACAATTATTATTTATGAAAGAGCTGCACCAAAACCACCAGTAGTAACGATTACAAACCCAAGCTCTTCACCTTACACAGTTGAAAATCAACAATTCAATTTGAGCGCTACAGTTTTAAATGTTTCTCAAGTTTCTCAAGTGCAAGTTAGCTTGAATGGAAAAGATTTGATTAATTTTGGTACTGCAAGTCCTACAAGTGTGAATGTTTCAACAATATTAAACTTGGTTGAAGGAGTAAATACAGTTGTAGTTACAGGTACGAATAACGATGGAACGGATTCAAAACAAGTTATTTTGATTTACAAAAAACCTCAAGTGGCACAAGCTCCAGTGGTTACGTTTACAAATCCATCCAATTCACCTTACACAACTGAAACTGCAAACATGACAATTTCAGCAACTGTATTGAATGTGGAAGGAAGTGCAAACATCAATGTAAATGTGAATGGAACAAATTTCACAGGTTTTACTTACAACGCTGGAACTAAAATCTTGACTTTTAACCAAAACTTGTTGGAAGGTGCGAATGTTATTGTGATTACAGGAACAAATATTGTGGGTGTGGATTCAAAATCAACAACAATCATCTACAAAAAACCACAAGTGGTAACTCCTCCAGTGGTAACATTTATTGATCCAATTGTAAATCCATTAATAGTTTTCAACCCAAGTTACTTCATTAAAGCACGTGTTCAAAATGTAAGTGGAAAATCAAACATTCAATTGAAAATAAATGGAGTTTTGACAGATGCATTCACTTATAACAGTGCGACTCAAATTGTAGAATTTAATACTGCATTGACAAGTGGGGCAAATATTTTTGAAATTTTTGCATCAAATTCTGCAGGTCAGGATTCAAAATCAACAACAATTATCTACAAACAATCGGAGCCTCAATTAGCGCCAGTTGTGATGATAACTGTTCCATTGATTAATCCTTACAATACAAGTAGTTCTACAACGGCAATTGAAGCAACTGTGTTGAATGTTGAAAGTCAACAAAACATTCAAGTTACAATTAATAACAATGTGTTTAAAGGCTTCTCAAACAAATCAACAACAAAAAAAGTAACTATGAACATGTCTTTGAACGAAGGTGTAAACAACATTACAATTCAAGCTTCTAACTTGGCTGGTCAGGCTTCTGATTCTAGAACAATCAACTACAAAAAAGAAGTTTTACAAAAACCACCTTTCGTTACCTTCATTAATCCAAATCAAGCAGGATTAACGGTTTCTAATCCGAACTATACAGTAAAAGCGAAAATCGTAAATATTGAAAATGCTTCACAAGTAAGTGTTTCTCAAAACGGACAAATGATTAATCCAAACTTATATAGTTTTGATATCGCAACTAAAGAAGTAAGTTTTAATACTGCATTGAGTTTAGGAATAAACATCTTCACAGTAACAGGAACAAGTTCAGTTGGAACTCATAGTGCTTCAACAAATATTACTTATAAAATTGAGGAGAAACCATGTGAAAAACCAACATTGGCGTTCTTAAAACCAGCTAGTTCTGGAACTGAAACCGCCAATTTAAATGAGCAGATTAAATTAAAAATCACGAATATTAGTTCTGCGAATGAAGTACAAGTATTCTTGAATGGAGTTTTACAAAATACTGGAGCTTACAACGCGAATGATAAAACATTTGACTTAAAAGTGAAATACACATTGGGTCAAAATATCATAGAAGTAATTGCTAAAAATGCTTGTGGTGAAGCAAAAGGATCAACGGTTATTGTATACAAACCAGCTGGTGAACCATGTAGCGCACCAATTATTCAATTGATCCAACCAATCAATAAGGTTTCAACAGTTGAATTGAGCAACTATGAATTTAGATTAGGTGTTTTAAACATTAAAAATCAAGCTGATATCGTTTTCAAAGTAAATGGTCAAGTAAAAGCATTTAACTTTGATTTAGCGGGTCACTTATTGATCTCGAATGTAGATTTAGCGGAAGGTTTAAATACCATTTCTATCCAAGCATCGAATGATTGTGGAGGAGCGAATTTTGAAGTAAAAATGACACGCAAAGCGTGTGTAAAACCTTCAATTAACATTTTAAGTTCATCTGTTCAAAATGGTGGTTCTACTTTGATTGAGGCATTCAGTTTGTCAGGAAACTTGCAAGAAATTGCTAACTCAACTCAGTTTACAATCACGAAAAATGGAACGCCTATCAATTACGTGTACAATTCAGTTCAAAATACTTTCTCTTTAAACACAAGTTTAGGAATGGGGGTAAATACCTTTGTTTTAACTGCAAGCAACAATTGTGGTCAAGAAACCAAGGAGTTGAAAATTACACGTATGAAGGATCCAAATGCAGTTGCACCAACGGTTCAAATTACAAATCCTGCATCAAGTCCATACCAAACAGAGCAAGGAGCATTTAACGTGCAAGCAACAACTCAGTTTATTACAGCAGCGAATCAAGTTTCAATGACTGTAAATGGAAGTGTTGTAAATGCAAACTTTAATTTAGGAAACGGTTCATTATCGTACAACTTAACATTGGTTGAAGGAAATAACGTAATTGTTGTGAATGCTGTGAATCAATATGGTTCAGCAAGTGACACGAAAACAATTGTGTACAAAAAACCTGTGAAAATTGAAGCACCGATTATCGTGTTGACAAATCCTAAATCTTGTCCAGCAATATTAGCTGCAGGAAACAATACAATTCAAGGACACATAATGAACATTACTGACTTAAACCAAGTAAGTATAAAAATCAATGGTGTAAATGTTTCTAATTACAATCCTGTTTTGGCAAATGGAAAATTAAACTTCCAGTTTAACGTAAACATGTCGGCAAGTAATAACAACTTGAATCTACAAATCAATGCTCAGAACCAAGGAGGAAGTGATTCTAAATCTTGTTTGTTAAAAATACAAGAAATTACTCCACCAGAAAATTGTTTACCAACAGTTGGCGCAACTTTCTCTACGGATAACAAAACTGCGAATGTAACAAGTACAAAAGATTTATCAAATGTTGTATTAAAATTCCATGATGGAACCGTTCAAAAATTTGAAAATTTGACTGGAAGAACAGGTGCATATAGTGGAACAGGTGCAAATGCAGGAAAATGTATCGCTGGCGTTTGGATTAAATCTGGATGTAACCAAAGTAATGATGGTCCTGGATACGGAGAATGGGTTGGAAATCCAGCAAATTTATCTCGTTGTTCCAACACAACTCCAACGGATTGTAAACCACTTTGCGGAGCAACCTTTGCTGAGGATTCAAAATCAGTATTGTGTACAAGTTCGAAAGAATTAATCAACGTTGTTTTGAAATTCCACGATGGACAAGAACAAATGTTTAGCGGATTAAGCGGTAAATCAATCAATTTAGTTGGAACCGGAGCAAACTCAGGAAAATGTATTGCAGGAGTTTACATCAAATCAGGTTGTAACCAAAGCAATGATGGTCCAAACTATGGTGAGTGGATTGCTAACACAAAAAACCTAAGTGGGTGTTCAACGAGCACTCCAAACAAAAGTTTGAAAATTGAAGACAAACCAGAAGACAAAACAAAACCTGTGAAACCTGTTAATCCTGGTACTAAGCCAGTAATTAGAGGCGGAGGTAAATAACTAAGTTAAGAAAAAACCACTTGAGAAATCAGGTGGTTTTTTTGTGTTTATACGTATTTTAATTTATGAAATGGCAAATTAAAGCCCTAAGTCAAAAGGTTATTTCTTTGATGCCTTGGTCGTACAAGTTAAATTATTATGCACAGCATTTCCTAACAGTAGGAAATTTTTTACCCCATGAATTTGTTTTAGAAAAATTTAAAATAACACAATTTCATCTTCAAAATTTAGAATTTCATTCGAATAGAAAAAAATTAAATTTTACTGTTTTAGAAATAGGAACAGGTTGGTATCCATTGGTTCCATTGTGTTTATATATGAATGGAATAACTAACATAATTCTTTATGATCAAAAGAATCTTTTTACAAAAAGTTCTTTGAGAAAAACCATTTTAGCACTTGAATATCATTATGAAAACGGTTACTTACAGGAGGTATTCCCAAATCTTGACAAAGAGCGATGTTCTCAGGTACTAAATTTGAAGAATGCTAAAATTATTGAAGAGGAATTAAGAAAACTGGGTATTTGTGGTCAATATGGTCCTTTAAACAAAATGAAAAATGTTCTTCCAAAAATTGATTTTGTAGTTTCGAATAATACTTTTCAATTTTTTGATTATTCAGAATTAGAAATTTTAGTTAGCAGATTATCAGAAATTTTAAATGAGGATGCAATACTTAGTTTTTCAATCGACTTAACAGATGAATTTTCACATGCTGATAATAGTCTTAGTAAATTCAATTTTCTAAAATATTCAAAAAGAAAATGGTACTTTATATCAAATAAATTAAATAGGCCAAAGAGAACTATTTATTCCCAATACAAAAATATTTTTGAAACGAAATTTGAAATAATAAAGGAAACAATTACACGGCAAAAATTGGAAGAACTGGAGAATATAGTACTTCATCAAGAATTTTGTAATTATGAAAAGGATGAATTATTAATTTCTCTTTATGAATTAGCCTTAAAGTTAAAAACTCCCCAACCATTTTAGTTCAAAATCGTTTCATAGGAAATGAAAAATAATAAAAAATACACTTTAAATTTTCATTCCATCTTCAACGATGAAATCAGTTACCATCATGATCCGATTTATAGTTTACATCAAGATAAATTAGAGGAATTGTTGAAGCATATTAAAGTGAATTCCAGAAACATCAATCTTAGTTTTGATGATGGGCATTTGTCTGATTATCATCTTGTTTTACCTATCCTTAAGCAGTTAGAATTACCTGCCATTTTTTTTGTTATTGGAAAATCTATCCAAGATGATCTTGCGAAAAGAACTCAAACAAAATTAATTTATGAGCAAGGATTTTTGATAGGCTCACATGGATTTAATCATGTAGATTTGAGAAAATTAGATGATAAAACTCTTGATTATGAGTTAAAATTTTCAAAAGAACTCATAGAAGAAATTATTCAAGCAAAAATTGATAGTTTTTCTCTGCCTATGGGACTTTATGACAGAAGGGTAATCGAAAAAATAAAATCTTTGGGGTATAATAAAATTTATACAACAAATGGTTTTTCTAGCTATAAGGAAGATTTATTTCAGCATCGAATAAATGTGAAAAGGAACACTAATTTGTTTTTCATAATGAAGGCTTTGAATCAAAAGAACGATTTATTTCAGTTGATTCTCAATTCAAAATTACAACTAAAGTTTATTTTAAAAAAGTTATTTGTATGATAAATTTTATTCTTCTGCTACTTATTTTCTCTATCATTCTGTATCCAATTATTGAAATTTTAAGATTCAGAAGAAATAAAGCATTTAAACAAGAATACTCCCTAAATGAATCAGTCAGCGTTATTCTTATTGTTAGTAATGAGGAACGAAATATTGAACGAAAAATAAAAGAAATTCTTGCAGAACCAATTTGGTTACCTAATAGTGAATTTATTATCGTTTCTGCAGGTTCCATTGATCAAACAAATACAATTTTACATTCATTTTGCAATGACGCAAGAATTAAGGTCTTTATTTTTGAGGAAAATAATCCCAAGATTGAATCCTTAAACTTTGCTATTTCAAAGGCGACAAATGAATTTCTTGTTTTTTCTGATTGCAGACAGATAATGGTAAAAAATTCTATTGTTAATCTTCTAAAAAAACTTGAATTAGAGCAAGTAGATATTGTAAATTCAACTTTGGTAAATATAAAGACGCCCAAAAATAGTATCAGAAATTACATTAATTTAATGAATATACGAAAATCATTGGATTCTAATGCCATGAATATTTATGGAGCACTTTATGTCCAACGTAAGTCAACCACATCCATCATACCATCAAATATAATTTTTGATGATTTATATGTATTAGCTTCAGCTTTATCAAGAAATTTAAAAATCAAGCAAGCTGATGACGCCGTAATACAAGATGCAAAATTTGTAAACTATTATGCTGAAGAACGGATTCAAAGATTAACAAGAGGATTATTGTTATTTTTATTCCGGCACTTCGAATTACTTAAAAAAATGTCCTTTTCGAATAGATTTCATTTCATAATGTCCAAATACTCAAAACTTTTGGTTCCAATTTTATTCTTACTGCTTTTTCTGAATATTTTTATAAATTTATTTATTCAAAATTTTAATGAATTAATTTCAAGTTCAATAGTTACTGCACTTGTTTTATTCGCGGTGATAATTAATAATCATTTAAAACGAACTTTTCAACTTATATTTTATACCTTGAAAGCGCAATATTTATATTTTTTCAAAAATGCAAGATCTGTTAGATGGGAGAAGTTCAATGATTACTGATTTATTCAGAATTAAAGAAAATGATAGCAATTTATCAGTATTACGATTCTAAAAATACTATCATCAAGTTAATTGAATTCCCTAACTTTGCATCATGAATGTAGTTTACCGAGAAATACAAAAAAGTGATAACCGTGAACTTGCTGAATTAATGCGAGGAGTTTTGACAGAATATGGTGTAAATCAGCCAGGAACAGTATTTACAGACCCAACAACGGATCATTTATTTGAATTATTTCAAAGTGAAAACTCTGTCTATTTTGTTGCAAGTTGTGAAGGAGAACTCGTTGGTGGTTGTGGTTTGTTTCCAACAAAAGGTTTACCCGAAAAATGCATCGAATTAGTCAAGTTTTATGTAAAATCAAGTTTTCGAGGCAAAGGCATTGGTAAAAAATTGATGGAAATTTGCTTGGAAAAGG
>CAZHLZ010000097.1:0-11219 GCA_964532475.1 uncultured Chitinophaga sp. | reverse complement strand
TTTTCCAGAATTAATCAAGCAAAAAGATATCATTGAAAAAGTAATTTTTGAAGAAGAAACAAGTTTTTTCAGAACCTTGGAGCAAGGTTTGAAACGCATGGATAACTTGATTTCTGATGCAAAAAAGAAAAATGTTCAAGTTTTAAATGGTTCAGCGATATTTGAATTATACGATACTTTCGGTTTTCCTGTAGATCTAACTTCTTTGATTGCAAGAGAGAATGATTTAAGCATTGACGAAGAAGGTTTTAACAAAGAATTGAATCAACAAAAAGAACGTTCGCGTGCTGCAACTTCTATTGAAACAGAAGATTGGGTGTATGTAAATGAAGATGTTGAAACACAATTTCTCGGTTATGATTCAACGGAAAGTGAGGTTAGACTTGTACGTTACAGAAAGGTAAGTCAAAAACAAAAATCCTTTTATCAATTGGTTTTTAATCAAACTCCTTTTTATCCAGAAGGTGGGGGACAAGTAGGGGATTCGGGGATTTTACTTGCGGGAGATTCAAAAATTACAATTTTCGATACGAAAAAAGAAAATGGATTAATTATTCATCTAACTGATTCTTTACCAAATGATTTGAGTGAAAAATTTTTAGTACAAGTTAATGTAAATAAACGTGCATTAACCACTTCAAATCACTCAGCAACACATTTATTGCATCATGCTTTGAGAACAGTTTTGGGTACTCATGTAGAACAAAAAGGTTCCTTGGTTAATTCAACTAATTTGCGTTTTGATTTCTCTCATTTTTCAAAAGTGACCGATGAAGAATTGGCTCAAATTGAAAAATTGGTGAAAGAAGCCATCAAAAATAACATCAAATTAAACGAATTTCGAAATATTCCAATTGCGGAAGCTGAAGCTGCTGGTGCAATGATGTTATTTGGTGAAAAATATGGCGATTCTGTTAGAATGATTCAATTTGGCGATTCGAAAGAATTATGTGGAGGAACACATGTTCCTTCGACTGGATCGATTGGATTGTTTAAAATTACATCTGAAGGTACTGTAGCAGCAGGAATTAGACGTATTGAAGCAATTACAAATGAAACTGCAGAAATCTATTTTGAGGAAAAAGCACGAAAATTAGATCGCATTGCTGAAATTTTTAAGAATCCGAAAGATTTGGAAGCATCCATTTCAGATATTTTAGAAAAAAACCAAGCATTAAGTAAACAAATTGAAGTTTTTCAAAAAGAAAAGGCAAAATTGGTAAAAGCAGAATTGAAACAAAAAATTGAAAAATACGAAACCATCAATTTATTGTCTGAAAAAATCAATTTAGATGCTGCTTCAATCAAAGATATTTTGTTCCAATTAAAAGGAGAAATTGACAATTTTGTAGGGATTATTGGAGGTGTAGAAGGAGATAAATGTAGTTTGAGCATTATTTTATCTGATAATTTGGTGAATGAAAAAAGTTTAGACGCTGGAAAAATCATTCGAGAAATATCCAAACACATCAATGGTGGCGGAGGTGGACAAGCCTTTTTCGCAACCGCAGGAGGAAAAAACCCGAATGGAATTGAAACAGCTTTGCATGCGTTTAAAGGTATGTTAAAGTAAATTAATTTGCTTTATTTAGGAATGTTTTTCTAATTTATTGATCAAAATAAATAGTGTGTCTGAAAGGTATAAAGGTAAATTTAGAATTGATTCTCTGCGTTTGCAAAATTGGAATTATGCAAATGACGGTGCCTATTTTATTACGATTTGTACGAAAAACAGAGAAAATTATTTTGGCAAAATTGTAAAAGGTAGCTCAGATAATTACGAGATGATTTTATCAAATTGTGGTGTTGTTGCCGATTTGTTATGGTTTGAAATAAAAAATCACGCAAAAAATGTTGAATTAGGTCCATTTATCGTTATGCCAAACCATATTCATGGAATTTTGATTTTGAATGGAAATAATGTTGAAACAAAAAATGATGTTTCCCCATCCCCACCCCCATTTGTAGAGGCAAGGCATGCCTTGCCTCTACAAATGGGGGAACAATCAATATTGGGGAATGATTCAAAATCGGGGGATAATTCCAATCATTCTGAAAAAAATAAAACCATTGGACAACAACGTTTTCAAAATCAGGGAAAAAATACGATTTCATCCATTGTTGGATCTTATAAATCAGCGGTGAGCAAACATTGTAATCGATTAGGTTTTAATTTCGCTTGGCAAACTAATTTTTATGAACATATTATTCGTGATGGAAATTCCTTTGAAAATATTCAGAATTATATAGAATCGAATGTTCAAAATTGGACAAAAGATGAATTTTCTAATAATTTGTAGTAATTTTAAACAATCTGTAAAAAAAATAATAAAAATTGAAAATCCTTCTAATCTCATATTATTGGCCGCCTGCTGGTGGTTCTGGAGTGCAACGCTGGATGTATTTTGCGAAATATTTGAAAGAATTCGGTTGTGACATAACGGTTATTACTGTTGATCCAAAATTCGCGTCTTATTCTTCGCTTGATGATTCTTTGATTGAGCAAATAAAGGAGGTAGAGGTACACAAAACAAAAACCTTTGAACTAATTCGTCTTTATTCCTTTTTGAAATCTGGAAATGCCAAAAAATCCATTCCGCAAGGAAATGTAGGAGGAAAGAAAAAAAGTTTTTTGGATAAATTTTCAAGTTACGTCAGGGCAAATTATTTCATTCCAGATGCACGGGTGGGGTGGAACCCTTATGTGATTTCCAAGGCGAATGAATTGTTTAAAAAGAAAAAATTTGATATTGTTATAACAACTGGACCTCCACATTCAACGCATTTGGTAGGATTAAAGTTGAAAGAAAAATACCAATTCAAATGGATAACAGATTTTCGCGATCCTTGGACCGAAGTTTATTACAATGATATTTTCAAGCGAACTAAAAAAAATCAACAAAAGGACGAAAAACTGGAATTAAACGTATTAAAAACGGCCGATTTAGTCTTGACAATTGGTCCTTCAATGAAAAATTTATTAGCGAAAAAAGTAGATAGTTCAAAAATACACTACATTTTTAATGGCTTTGATGAAAATTTATTGAAAAATGCTGAGCGAAAAAAGATCTCAAATTTTGTCATTTCATACGTTGGTACTTTGGCGAGTAATTATCCGTATAAATCTTTCTTGGATGCGGTTAAAAAATTGGAAATTAACAATTTAGAACTTCATTTTACTGGAAAAATTGATTCAGTCATTATTGATGAGTTCCAGGCCATAGAAAGCATTAAATTTGTCTACCATGGTGTAAAAACACATCAAGAAGCATTTAATTCAATGTTGAATGCCGATGTGAATGTTTTGCTATTACCTTACCAAAAAGATTCTCAAATTATGATTACAGGGAAGGTTTTTGAATATTTGGTCACAGGTAATCCTATTTTATGTATTGGGTCCAAAGAAAGCGATGCCGTAAAAATTATTAATACTGAAAGCAAAATTAGTGCTTGTTTCGAAAAGGAAGAAATTAATTCTATTTCTCAATTCTTACTTGAAAAATCCAATCGAGAGAACACAGAAACAAAAGTAAATGAGGAGTTTACACGTAAAAAGTTAGCAAAAGATTTATTGAAATTGTTGAGTGAATAGTTACCTACTTCTCTTAATATTTTTTCTTTCACGAATTAAATTCTAAACTAAAATCCAAAATTATCAAATCCAGTTTCGTATAATTTTTTGTAATTTACCTCATTAAACGTGAAATATTGCGAGGGTTTGTGAGGAACACCCACTTGTTTTTCATCAAGGTTGGTCAAAATATCCAATTTTAATATTTTTCTTCTAAAATTTCTCTTGTCGAGTTTTTTGTCGAGTATTGCTTCGTATAGTTTGTGAAGTTGCCCCAATGTAAATTTTTCTGGTAATAAATTGAATCCAATGGGTTGAATTCTAATTTTATCCTTCAATTTTTTAAGTGCTTCTTGCAAAATTTCAAAATGGTCAAATGCTAACTCAGTAATTTCATTCACAGGAACCCAATCCGCTGATTTCGCAAAGGAAGAGGCGTGTGGACAATAATCATCCATCTTCACTAAGGAGTAATATGCAACCGTAATTACGCGGGCTTCCGGTTGAGCTCGAATAGATTTTAACCATTCTCTATCTGATTCCTTATTGATACGATCTGGGTCACCAAAAGCACCAACTTGTTCCAAAAAAATATTTTCTAAACTCGTTAATTCAAACAAAACGCGACTTGCAGCCATGTCCAAATTTTCATTGTCGTAAATTAAGTTACCAGGCAATGCAAGTCTATTAGATTTTGTTAAACTGTCTGCACCTCTGTCAATTAACAATACATTTAATTTTTCAAAATCAAATCCAAAAATCACGCAATCTGTTGATAGATTGGGGTTTAACTCTAATTTGTTGTTCTTTTGCATACTGCCTTAACATAATTATTTAATCTCAAAACTTGCCAAAAATACTTGCCTAAATAATTTTACAACTAATTTTAGATTTTATGCAAATGTATGAAAACTTTTTTTATATTTGCAAAGTGTTCATTTGACACAAAGAGATTTTTTATTTTAAATTACCGAAAAAATTAACTATGTTTTTTATTATTGATAGTGGTTCAACAAAAAGTGATTGGGTTTTGTTAGACGACGAAAATAATCAAAGTTTTTATTCCACAATGGGTTTTAATCCATATTTTCATGATGAAAAAACGATTGTAGATGCTATAAAAGAAAATAAAAGCATCATGGAATATGCTTCGAAAATTGATGGAGTCTATTTTTATGGTGCGGGTTGTTCAAGCGATGAGTTAAATAAAATCGTCGAAAATGCATTTAAAATTGTTTTTCCAAATGCAAGTGTAAAGGTGGGACACGATTTAACAGCTTGTGCTTACGCAACTTACCAAGGAAAACCTTCAATTTCATGTATTATTGGAACTGGTTCAAATTCATGTTACTTTGACGGCGAAACAATTTACGAGGAAATTCCAGCATTGGGTTACATCCTTGGAGATGAAGGAAGTGGAAGTTATTTTGGTAAACAATTACTTTCTAATTTTCTTTATAAAAAATTACCAAAACACATCGAGGAAGATTTTATTGCCGAATATCAATTAACAAAAGATATCATTGTCGATAAAGTTTACATGCAGCCAAATGCCAACGTTTACTTGGCTTCTTTATCAAAATTTATTTCTAAACATGCTACTGAACCATATTTCAAACAAATGGTTTATGAAGGAATGAAAAAATTCCTTGAAGTACATGTTTGTTGTTATTCCAATTACAAAGAGGTTGATGTTCATTTCATTGGCTCTATTTCACACGTTTTTCAAGATGAATTAAAACAAGCGGCGAAAGAATTAGAAATTAATATCGGACAAATAATTCAAAAACCAATTGGAGGTCTTGTTAACTACCATATGAATCATTTTTTTTTAGTTAAATCAATAAAATAAATTCCATGAAAAAAATATTTGTACTTCTTCTTGTGCTTTCTTGCTCCTTAGAGGCATTTTCACAGGTAAAAATAAAAACACCTGAATGGTCTAAAAATTCAACAATCTATGAAGTAAATGTGAGACAATTTACGCCAGAAGGAACTTTCAAAGCATTTCAAGCTCATTTGCCAAGATTAAAAAAAATGGGAGTAGATATTTTATGGTTGATGCCAATTCATCCAATCGGTGTAAAAAATAGAAAAGGTTCCTTGGGAAGTTATTACGCAATAAGTGATTACAAAGCAGTAAATCCAGAATTTGGAAACATGCAAGATTTCAAAGCCTTGGTAAAAGACGCGCAAGCACAAGGAATGCACGTAATAATTGATTGGGTTGCAAATCATACTTCTCCAGATAATGTTTGGGTGGAACAATGTCATCAAAATTGGTATACTTTAGATTCTGCTGGACATTTACAGCCAACGATTGGAACAGATTGGTGGGATGTCGCTGATTTGAATTACAACAATCCTGAAATGAGACAAGAAATGATTGAATCCATGAAATTCTGGCTAAAAGAAGCAAATATTGATGGTTTTAGATGTGATGTCGCTGATTGGGTTCCTGTTGATTTTTGGAATGAAGCTCGTGCTCAACTAGATAAAGTAAAACCTGTTTTTATGCTTGCAGAAGCTGAAAACCCAGAACATCACAAAGCAGCATTTGACATGTCTTATGGTTGGGAATTTCACCATGTGATGAACAAAATTGCCAAAGGCGAAAAGAATGTGGAAGCAATCCATGAATATTTGAAAGGTCAATCTAAATTTCCAAAAGAAGCATATAGAATGCATTTCACCTCCAATCATGATGAGAACTCATGGAATGGAACGGAAATGGAACGTATGGGTGATGCTCGATTTGCTTTTGCTGTATTAGCTGCAACTTTCAATGGTATGCCGCTAGTTTACAATGGTCAAGAAGCGAGTTTGTCAAAAAGACTAAGATTTTTTGATAAAGACACTATTTCCTGGACAAAATTAGATTTAGAAGGTTTTTACACCAAATTATTAAATCTTAATAAATCAAACGAAGCCCTTTGGAATGGAGTTTATGGTGGAGAAATAAAAATTATTTCTGATGAAAGAGATCCAAACATTTTTGCTTTTGTGAGAGAAAAAAATGGGAAAAAAGTGTTGTGTGTTCTAAACTTATCCAAAACCAAACAAAATTTCGCCTACAATTCCGCCCTTACAGAAGGTGCCTACACAGATTTGTTTTCAGGAAAAAATGTTAAGCTCAAAATGAAAGGGAATATGAAACTTGACCCTTGGGCATACAAAGTTTTTTATATTTAATAAGATGTTAAGACAAAAGACATTAAGATTTTAAGATGTCTTGACGATATAAAATCTTAATTCCGATATTTGTCGGAACCTAAAACCAAAGAAATGCAAAAACAAAAACTATCCTTCTGGCAAATTTGGAACATGAGTTTCGGTTTTTTCGGAATTCAATTTGGATTTGAACTTCAAAATTCAAATGTGAGTAGAATATTTGAAACTTTGGGTGCAAACAAAGACGAAATTCCAATTTTGTGGATTGCTGCGCCTGTTACAGGTTTAATTATTCAACCAATAATTGGTTATTTAAGTGATCGCACTTGGCATCCATATTGGGGAAGAAGACGTCCTTTCTTTTTTATTGGTGCAATTTTAGCAACAATCGCCTTGTTTTTCCTCCCAAATTCTCCCTCTTTGTGGATTGCAGGAAGTATGTTATGGATCATGGACGCTTCTATCAATATTTCCATGGAACCATTTAGAGCCTTTGTAGGTGACAAATTGCCTTCTGAACAAAGGACGAAAGGTTTTGCTATGCAAAGTTTTTTTATTGGATTAGGTTCTGTCGTGGCAGCGATGCTTCCATGGGTTTTTACCAATTGGTTCGGTTTTTCAAATCAAGCGGAAGCTGGTCAAATTCCAGATTCAGTTAAATGGAGTTTTTATTTAGGAGGAATTGCATTTTTTGCTTCCGTGATGTACACGGTTTTTACTACAAAGGAAATGCCTCCAGAAAACATGGAGAAATTTAATCAAGAAAAAAAGGAAGTTACTTTTTGGAAAGGTGTAAAAGAAACATTCGGAGGGATTTTTCACATGCCAAAAACTATGATTCAATTGGCTTGGGTGCAATTTTTCACTTGGTTTTCCCTCTTTGCAATGTGGATCTATAGCACAAATGCTGTTACGTCCAACTTATACGACATGAAAGTTGAACGTGAAATTGTCAATCAAATGGAAACTTCCTTACAAACTCAACTAAAAAATAAGGATTTAAAAATCAAAGAGAAACAAAATTTAAAATCTTTACAGGCTGATATAAATGAAATTAAAGAATTTAGACCAAGTGAAAATCCAACTGCAATTTCTTTAAACCTAGCTAATCATTTTGCTGAACCAAGTGAAAAAACATTTGATAAGTCAACTAAAAAATCATTTGAGCGAGTAAAGCAAGAATACAATGATGGAGCAGATTGGCTAAGTATTTGTTCTTCCATTAGAAATGGGGTAGCTGCAATTTTCGCTTTCGTTATTCCATGGATTGCATTTAAGACCAATAGACGAAAAACCCACATGATTTGTTTGATTATAGGAGGTTTAGGATTAATAAGCATTGCTTTTGTTCCAAATCCAGGATTTTTAGCCGTTTCGATGGCAATGGTAGGAGTTTCTTGGGCAAGTATTTTATCCATGCCTTATGCAATTTTGGCTGGTGCGCTTCCTTCAGATAAAATGGGTTATTTTATGGGAGTTTTTAACTTCTTTATTGTGATTCCGCAAATTGTTGCAGCAACGATTTTAGGCTTTTTAACCATGAAATTATTTGGAGCAAATACGATTTACACCATCATGTTTGGAGGATTGACAATGATTTTAGCAGGAATTTTGACACTAAGAGTAAAAGACGAAGATGAAAAAAGAAATTAAAGGACTAATTTTTGACCTTGACGGAGTTATTGTTTCCACAGAGCACAATCATTACGTGGCTTGGAAACGAACTGCTGATGAATTAGGAATTAGTTTTACAGAAAAAGAAAACGAAAATTTAAAAGGCTTAAGCCGAATAGATTCTCTAAAAGCAATTTTAGCTCAAGAAAATGTTACAATCAGTGAGGATGAATTCAACTCCTTGTTAGATGATAAAAATGAATTTTACTTAGAATCAATTGCTGAATTGAAACAAAGTGATTTGTTAAAAGGAGTAAAAGAATTGCTGGATGAAGCAAAAACGAAAGGTCTGAATATGGCAATTGGTTCATCTAGTAAAAATGCTCCTTACATTATAAAATTATTAGGATTGACTGAGTATTTTGCCATCATTGTAGATGGAAATATGGTTTCTGACCCTAAACCACATCCTGAAGTATTTTTAAATGCCGCAAAAGGAATGGGATTAGATCCTGAGCAGTGTATCGTATTTGAGGATGCTGAGAGCGGAATCAAAGCTGCGAAAGCGGGTGGTTTTTTTGCGATTGGAGTTGGTAATGAACACATTGCAACCCTTGCTGATTTATATTTAACTGATTTGACAGAATTTAATTTAAACCAATATGCTTAATTTATTTGAAATTGATGAGTGGAAAATAATCGAAAAAGGATTTACTCCTTCCAAACAAAAACAAGCTGAAAGTATTTTCAGTATTGGAAATGGAAGTTTTGGTCAAAGAGCAAATTTTGAGGAAAGTTTTTCTGGTGATAGCCTCCAAGGATCTTATGTTGGTGGTGTATATTATCCTGATAAAACTAGAGTTGGTTGGTGGAAAAATGGCTACCCAGAATATTTTGCAAAAGTTCTAAATTCTTGCAATTGGATCGGAATCAATATTGAAATTGATGGAATTCAACTTGATTTAAATTCCTGTGAAATCAAGTCATTTTACAGAGAATTAAACATGTATGAAGGAACTTTAACAAGAACTTTTAGATGCGTTTTTTCGAACGGAAAAGAAATTGAGGTAAAATCGATTCGTTTTTGTTCCATGGAGCGTGAAGAAATAGCAGCTATTTCCTATTCAATTACGCCAATTAATTTCAGTGGAAATGTAAAATTTACTCCATATTTGGATTGCAATGTAAAAAATCATGATTCAAATTACGACGAATTTTTCTGGACCGAGGATAGCCGCAGAGTTGCTGTAAAAAAAGGAATTGTTTGTGCAAGGACTAAAAAAACGAACTTTTTAGTGGCCACAGCTATGCGAATTTCCTTCTGGAAAGAGTCCGAATTGTTGGATATTCATCCAAATCTAGTAGATAGAGAATTGTACGTCGAAAATAATTTTGAGCATTTCCTTGAAAAAGGCGTGAAATATACTTTGAAAAAATATGTTGCAGTTTCTTCTACCCTAAATCATTCAGAATATTCCTGTGCCACAATAGCAATAAATAGAGTTACTAAGGCTTACATGAATGGATTTGATACTTTATTGGAGGAACAAAAAAATGCTTGGGCTAAAATTTGGGCAAATTCTGATATCCAGATTGAAGGGGATAAAAGTGCTCAACAAGCAATCCGATTCAATATCTTTCATTTATTTCAAACTTACACAGGTACTAATGATAAATTAAATATCGGACCAAAAGGTTTCACAGGTGAAAAATATGGCGGTGCAACTTATTGGGATACAGAGGCTTATTGCTTACCGTTTTATTTAAAAACTGCCGACCAGCGAATTGCAAGACAATTATTGGTTTATCGTTACAATCATTTGCAACGAGCGATTGAAAATGCTGAAAAGTTGGGTTTTAAAGATGGAGCTGCTCTTTATCCAATGGTTACGATGAATGGTGAGGAGTGCCATAATGAATGGGAAATTACTTTTGAAGAAATTCATAGAAATGGAGCAATCGCCTTTGGAATTTATAATTATGTGCGACATACCTTAGACGAGAAATATTTAAATGAATTCGGAAGAGATGTATTAGTTGCAATTGCACGTTTTTGGATGCAAAGATTTACTTGGTCAACTGACAAAAATGCCTTCGTGATGCTAGGTGTAACTGGACCGAATGAATATGAAAATAATATTAATAATAACTGGTACACCAACTATTTAGCTCGCTGGTGCGTTAGTTATGCATTAGAAGTGGAAGAAAAGTTTTCTAATTCATCCAAAGTTTTATTGCGAGATGGAGAAAAAGAAGCTTGGAAACACTTAATTGCTAATGTTTACGAGCCAAAAATGAAAGATTCGAACATTTATTTGCAACAAGATGGTTTCTTAGATAAAGAACAGTTAAAAGCATCGGATTTGTTGGAAAGTGAACGTCCCATCAATCAACATTGGTCATGGGATAGAATTTTACGTTCTATTTTTATCAAGCAAGCAGACGTTTTACAAGGAATTTATTTGTTTGAGGATGATTTTGACAAGGAGACAATAAAAGCAAATTTTGAATTTTATGAACCAAAAACCGTTCATGAATCCTCTCTTTCTCCATGTGTTCACTCTATTTTGGCTGCATCAATTGGGGATAAGAAATTAGCATACGAAATGTATTTGCGTACTTCTCGATTGGATCTAGATGATTATAATCACGAAGCTGATGAAGGATTACATATCACAAGTATGGCAGGAACTTGGATGAGTGTGGTTGAAGGAATGGCTGGTGTTCGAATCGATGAAAAATCTCTACGAATTAATCCAATTATTCCTGATGATTGGACAAGTTATTCATTTAATATGTTGTATCGCGCTTTGCCATTAACTATTACTATAGATAAGCAAGAAATAAAAATAAAAAATAATAG
>CAZHLZ010000096.1:0-11576 GCA_964532475.1 uncultured Chitinophaga sp. | reverse complement strand
GTACCCTTCTGGAGTGGGAACTGATGGTAAAAAATCAAATTATTTTGGAAATCTGCATTCTGAGGGAGTTGGAGTTTTATCGGTGAAATACAAAGTAAATAAAAATTTAGAACTTCAAGCCTGGGATTATTACATTGATAATATATTAAATTCAGCTTTATTTCAGTTTAGCTACGAAAAAACAATATCTGAAACAAAAAAGTTTGTACTTGCAGGACAATTTATTCGTCAAGACGCCATAAATTTCGGTGGGAATGAAGATCAGAGCAAAACGTTTGTAAATACAGCCTCAAAATCCATGACTTTTGGTGGTAAAATCGGTTTGAATATCAAAAATACTCAGTTCTCTTTGAACTACAATAGAATTACAAAACACGGACGTTATTTGTTTCCAAGAGAATGGGGACGAGATCCATTTTTCACCTTTTTGCCAAGAGAGAGAAATGACGGTTTTGGCGATGTACATGCATTTGTTGCAAAAATAGAGCAAAAATTCCCGAAAAAAAGTTTAAAAACCTCTCTTGGTTTGGGCTATGTGCAATTGCCAGATGTACTTAATTTTGAGATGAATAAATATGGACTTCCATCTTATTATCAAATTAATTTAGATATTCGTTACCAGTTTAAAAAACAATTCAAAGGTTTAGAATCGCAACTTTTATTGGTAAGTAAATTAAATGCAGGTGAATTGTATGACAATCCGAGGTATCAATTTAATAAGGTGAATATGTTGTTGATTAATTTAGTGTTGAATTATCATTTCTAAGCACAACATCAAGGATGTAAAACCTCAATCTTCTTGCTCCATTCGTTGGTTTTTAATCAAAAAAATAAAACCAAAAGTAAGCGAATTTTAATTCTAGATACTTTTTAGGTGAAATTTTTGAAACTATGCTAAAATAAAGTATCTTTGTTAAATGGAGTTTAGTGAATAAAAACACATGAAAAGAATAATCCTATTTATTGCATTAACGATTACATTTTTATGCAATGCTCAATCCAACCAAATTTCATATCCGCAGCGAGAATTAGGATTAGACCTATCATTTGGTGAATCTATTTTTAATCAACAATATATCTCCAAACTTGGTTATTCGGGTTCAATACTTTTTGCTCACTTATCAGATGCGAAAAAATGGAAAAAAGAAATTGGTATTCGATTCACCAATTTAAGAAATGAAACTGAAAAAGAGTTTTTTCCTTACAAACATCCTTCTGACACATTTAGAATTAGAAATATAGGTATACGATTATTAGACTTCCCTGTTAATTTCAAAAGAATTTTTTCGCTAAGTGAAAAATTGCAACTCTTCCTAAATCTCGGTTTTTTCTATACCTATTATATCTCAAGTCACACGACTGCTAATACATATTTAACCAATGAACAAACTCTTTTGAAAAAGGAAATTTACAATTACAAAAAAAGTTATGTACAACATATTTGGGGTTTAGATCTAGGATTAGGACTCCATTGTTACTCTTCCAAGAAATCCTCAATTTGTATTTCTGGGCATTTGAATTTGCGTACGGAACTGGACATACTTGGTGATGGTTTCTTTTATCCAAATATTAACATCGGATATCGGTATAAAATTTAAATCATCTCAAGCACCCACGCTACCTTACGATTCCATCGTGTGGTTATTAGTTTTAATATTAATTTATAACTAAATCTTAAACAGTCATTTAAGTCATTTAAGTCATTTACAAACAACAACATTTTCCAATAGTCCTTTTTCGCCAGCATAATCAATTGCACTGCTATAAACGTAATCCTCTGGTCTAAAAACCAATCCTGCTTCCACGGGATTTTTATGGATATAATTTATTTTTTCAAAGATAACCTTATTACTCCAAAGTTCAATTGGTTTGTTATCATTCGTGCGGTAGCGGGGGGGAAATCAAATAAGGCCGATTACGATAAATTTGTTGAATGGTATATCGATTCTCAAAATGAAATGAAGATTACAGGGGATAATTCATTTATTGCTAAATAAGAAAAAACAATTCATCTTTTGATTTGATAAAAAGTATAATTTTTAGAACTTACAATTTAATTTTATATTGTCTAGAGCTATAGTTAAAGTAATGTAAAAAGATAATTCAGAGATAATAAGACATAAAGTCCGAGAATTATTAGTGCTATAATTAAGTAATCATTTAATAATTTCTTGAAATTAGTTTTAAAAAAGAGCAATTCGATTAGAAACATTACTAATAAAATTAGTAGCAAATTAAATGGTATGTAAAAAGGAGTAAAAACTTTCTCTCCCCAATTATGCCAACCAATTAAAAGAGAAAATATCGTCCAAGCTATTGAAATCCCTAATCTAGTTATTGTTTTAACCATTTTCTTTGACTCCTTTAGAAGTTTTGTTTTGTTAAACTGAATATTCAGAAATTTGCCAAACTCAATTATTTTTTCTTCTTCTTTTTCTTGTCAGGAATGGCATCATCCTCCGTTTTTTTAGAGCTTCCTCCAAAGGTTTTGGTTTCATTACCGAATTCATCAAAAATGTGTTCCTCGATCAGTACATCATTTTTGTAAACTGCCAATCTTTTTGGTTTTTGATTCGGGAAATATTCTTCAAATGCACCTTCACGAATTTCTTTTTTTGCAATTACTTGTCTGTCTAATCCCAATACTACGTAAAATTTATCCTTGTATTTATAAGGCTCGTTAACACCACGATTTAAGGTTTTTCCTTTTAAAAATGGTTTTTCATCTTGTTCAATAACACGTTCCTCGTATAAAAATACAGGTGTTGTTGAGGGTAATTCTGCCATGATTTTTTTAGTGGTAACTTTATTGTTTAGTTTCTCTGCAATTTCTTTGGCAGCATCCATGGATTGACACTCAAAAACATCAAATGAAAAGTAGGCTTTTTCCTTACCAGAACCTTTTTTCCATGTTTCTAATGTTTGCAAATGACCTTGGTAAAAAAACGTTTTAAATTCTCCATTTTTAACATCCATTTCCCAATTTTCCGTAGTCAATAATTTTCCGTCAGAATAAAAATATGTACATTCTCCATTCTTTTTACCTTCTTTGTAATTCAATTTTTCAATAACTACTCCATCCGTGTTATAATTGATGAAAACGCCATCCATCAAGCCGTTTTTGTAATTAATTTCTGTTTTTACTTTTGATTTTGGATAATATTTTTTCTTTTTTCCATCCAATAAACCGTATTTGTAATTTTCCATCAAGGTAGTGTCTCCTTTGATGTTGTAAAAAATGTGCAAACCATGTTTTTCGCCAGCAAAGTAATGCATTTCCCAAGCAACCAAAGAATAAATAGTGTCGTGAAAAAAGGTCCATTGTCCGTTCTCTTCTCCTGAAATATGATTTCTGATTACCATTGGGCAACCATTCGAATAATAGGCAGTATCAATTCCATTTTCTTTTCCGCCCACGAAATTTACTTTTCGTTCCAAAATTCCATTTGAATGACAGGTTTCGCAGGTTCCCGTAAAAGGTGAGCCTGTTCCTTTCGAATAAACAACATTACTTCCTTCGTCCACTTCGAGTTTTTCGTTGCAATCAATCACAGAAGCTACTTTTCCGCATTCCCAATCCGTAAATCGTTGATTTTTTCGAGCACTTTCCTTTTCGTTACATTTTTTCTTTTCGATTGGTTTAATTTGTCCAAATCCTGAAAAACTTAAAAGGAGTAAAGTGGTAAAGAATAATTGTTTCATGTTTATTTTTTTAATTTTAATAAGGCGTTTTTAAATGCCGTACTTAATTCCTGTGTCTTATTCGTATTGAAGTTAAAGGAAACTAAAACTGATTTCCCAACTGTTTTTATTTCATTTCCAACATGCAATTCGTATGCCAAGGTAAAACTTTTAACGCCTAGATGTTCTAAAGTTACAAAAACTTCTGGATTTTCACCTAAGAAAACTGGTTTGTGATATTCAATTTCGTTAGTTTTTAATATGATGCCATTTTCCTTCCAGTCCCAATCTAAGCCCAAAACAGTTAGTAAATAATGCATTCTCGCTGATTCAAAATAATTGAGGTAAACGGCATTATTTACATGTCCCATTAAGTCAATATCGGAAAAACGGACTTGAATTTTTAAAGCTTTTATTTCCATCTTATTTTTTTGTGCATTTGAATATTAGTTCACGTTTCCCATCGCCTAAAGCATATTGTTTTCTGAAATCGGCATCAAAATGTTGGCGATAATCAATTGTTTCAATTTGCATGTTATCTCTTTTTAAAAATTCCTCAAAGTCTGTTCCGTGCAAACGTACCAAATCGTGTTCGCCATAAAGCTCTAATTTTTCTTGTGGGCTTAAATTTTTTTCCGATTGAAATGTTTTGTCTTCCAAATTTAAAAGTGTTAAAATGTAAGCACTTGCTCCTGGTTTTAAAATCCGAAAAAGTTCATTGATGGCTTGTTCTTGATCTGGAATGTGTCCTAAAACATGGGAACAAATCACGTAATCAAAACTTTCATGTTCATAAGGTATTTTGGTAATATCGATTTCGTAATTGGCTAAATTTTTGTTGATGTCTGCATCGATGTAATTTGGGTTTCCAATGAATTTTCTGCGCAAACAGCTTTCTGGAGATACATGAAAAATTGCTTTTTGTCCTTCAAAAATTTTTGTTTCGTTTTGTAGGTAAAAATAAAGTAAACGTGTGCGTTCCAAAGAACCACATTTTGGACATTGTGCATTTTCTCGTTTTTCAAGTCCATTTCCCTTTGCTAAAAATTTGGAGAAGTCTTCCTCACAAAAATTGCAAGTAAACTCTTTTCCTTTCAGAAACTGAGCAAAAATCGCATTTTTTGTTTCAATGAGTTTGTTTCTGAATTTTTCTGGAAATATGCTTTTGTAAATTTGTTTAATCATTTGGTCGTCTCAGTGTATTTCTCAAAAGAGGTGTTTTTAATATGTATTTCATGTATTCATTCTGAATAATTGTTGCTGCATTTTGGTTTTTTTCCATAACAATGCGATGAAAATGCTGCTTGTGTTCATCTTTTTTGATGCCAGAGACACCAAAACTTGCTTTGATTCCAGCCTCTTTATAAAGAAAACTGAAAAATTCATTTTTTATTTTGTGGTCTCCAAATGGAAAAGAAAAATATTCGGTTTCTTGTTTTAATAAGTGATTCAGGAAATTGCTGCAATCAAGAACTTGTTTTTTTTGTTCCTCAAAATCTAAGCTGTTGAAATTGATGTGTGATTTTCCATGATTTCCAACTGTAAAACCAGCATTTTTTATTTCAATCAATTGCTCGGAAGTCAAATACGGTTTGTGAAAGTTAAGGTATTCTTCAAAACTCAAGTTGATTTCTGTTGCAATTTCATCAATGAGAGCGGAATCCTTGAATCCTAAGGAAAATAAATGCGAGTTGATTTGATTTTCGTTTAGCTTTAAAAAGTTGGCAATCTTTTTTTCTAATTTTTGCTCCTTGATGGAACTTATTATTAAACTAATCTTATGTCGATAAAACATTGATTTATTGTCAATAAAATCTGAGTTTATGAAAATACTTGCATCGATTTTTTTTTCAGCTAGAAGTGGAAATGCATTTGTGTAAAGTCCACTTAAACCGTCGTCAAAACTGATGTGAAATTGATTTCCCTCTGGTTTAGTGCTCAAATTCCGAAGTGAAATGTTTTGATAATGGGTTGTAAAGAATGCAACATCTTGTTTAAAATCCTCTTTACTTCTTACAAATCCCAAGGCCGATAAATGTGCTTTGTTTTCTGATGTTACGTCATGATAATAAGGTAGAAGCGTTTTTTTCGAGACAAGTTGTTTCAGAAGGTTTAAACTAAATTTTTTAGACCAATTTTGCATAAAATACCTTATTGTTGATCTAATTTTGAGAATTCGGAATTATTACTCAAATATTCGGGAACAATTTCCTTCATTTTTGCAACAATTTTTAAATTGTCTTGTGAATTAAATAAATTCAAAAGATCATGAATTTTTTCATTGATGCTCTCATCGTTTTCACGCACTTTCGCAATTAAAATTTGTGGATGATGCGTCGCGATGGTATTTTCTTCTGAAGAGAGTAATTCTTCGTACAATTTCTCACCTGGACGCAAACCAGTAATTTTGATTTCAATGTCTTTTCCCAATTCCAAACCGCTTAGTTGAATCATTTTTTTGGCTAAATCAATGATTTTTACTGATTCACCCATGTCAAAAACAAAAATTTCACCGCCATTTCCCATGTTTGCTGCTTCCAAAACCAATTGACAAGCCTCGGGAATAGTCATGAAAAAACGGGTAATCTTTTCGTCTGTTAATGTAATTGGTCCGCCTTGATCTATTTGTTTTTGAAAAAGTGGGATAACGGAGCCATTTGAACCCAAAACATTTCCAAATCGAGTTGTAATGACTTTTGTTTTTGTTGGGTTTTGCAAAAACTTACTTTGGGCATAAATTTCCGCAATTCGTTTTGATGCACCCATCACATTTGTTGGATTAACAGCTTTATCGGTAGAAATCATCACGAATTTTTTCGCATCAAATTTGGTTGCCAAATCTACCAAATTCATCGTTCCTTTGATGTTCGTAAAAATTGCTTCAGAAGGATTGTCCTCCATCAAGGGAACGTGTTTGTAGGCTGCGGCATGAAAAACATAAGCTGGCTTATAGAAATCAAAAACCCGTTCCATACGTTCTTTGTTTCTGATATCGCCAATCACGATTTCGTAGTTTAGTTCAGGGAATTGTGATTTTAATTCATGTTCTAAATCGTACAAAGGGGATTCTGCTTGATCCAATAAAACTAGTAATTTTGGCTTGTAACTTGCAATTTCTTTCACCAATCCTGAACCTATGGAACCAGCAGCACCAGTCACTAAAACCAATTGGTTTTCTAATTCTTTTTGGATTTTTTCCTTGCTCAAGGAAATTGGGTTGCGACCAAGAAGTTCCTCAATTTTAAGTTTATTAATTTGTTTGCTCGAAAATTCACCATTGATCCAACTTTTGGCACTTGGCACCTGAAGTACTTCGATGTTATTTTCCAGGCAAATTCCAACAATTTTTTTCTTATTTTCTTTAGAAGGTTGTTGAATGGCAACAATTAATTTTTTTATTTCATTACCCTGAATGATTTCCTCCAATTGAGAAGAGTGGAAAATTTTAACTCCTTCAATTCTATTTCCTTTTATTTTTAAATTATCATCGATAAACCCTATGATTTGGTAGGAGAAACGTGGATCTTTTTCTAAGGTTCTTTTGGTAATTAATCCGCTTGTGCCACAGCCGTAAATCAAGACATTTTCCTTGATGAGGTTTTTTCCTTTGGCGGATTCTGTGTAAATGTATTTGATGGAAAATCTAAAACTGATCAAAAGGAAAAATGAAACAAAAAATTCCATAATAAGCACCGAGCTTGGGAATAAATAAAAGCCATCAAATTGGTATGCACGGATAAAGCCAAAAATCAAAAAGAGTAGGGAAGAGGAGATGGAAGCAAAAAATATGCGACGAATATCTTCATTAGAAGTATGTCTAATTAGTCCCTTATGAATCTTAAGTAAATAAAAGGTTACAAGTTTTATGAACAAATAAATCAAAATTGATTTGGATAAAATGTTCCATTCTTCTCGAATAAGGGTTTTATCTGCTTTTAAATCAAAACGAATCAAGTAGGCCACACCAAGAGCAAAAAATCCGATGAGTAAATCACTCAAAATGATGATCCAGCGTGGAAAATTTTTATTGTCGAAATAAGATGAAAAAGACATAGTAAGCAAAAGTAATAAGAAATTTTTAAAATTAGCCTTTGATTCGTTTATAAATCTTTCTAATCAGTTTAAAAATCAAACTTGTTTTATCCCAAGAATAAGCATAATAGTTTTTGTCTGAACCTCCCAAGTTGAGGTAAAATTGTCGGATGGAATCAATGTTAGAGCCACCAAAATCAAATTCAAAGTTAGTATTCTTTGCAAGATTAATTGCTTGATTCATGCACAGATACATTCCTCCATTTTTTTTACTCTCCGCGTCACTCGCTCCGATGAGGTAAATTATTTTTGAATTTTCGATGATAAATACCATTCCTCCTTTGAGAATATTTTGCTTGTAAAATCCTAAAATGTAAATTTTTGACTGAATTTCTTCGAAATTAAAGAGTTTTTGGAGATGCGAACTGTTAGTTAAGTCAAAACCAGGAATTTTATCAATTAATTCAGCTTCTAAAATTGGTTTAAGTGCCTCAAAGCTGCAATTTTTGATTTCGAATTCACTTTTTTCTGCTTTTTTTAGCATTCTTTTTGCCAAAGAATTTTTGCTCACATCAATGTCTAAAACCTGATACTTTCTGGATGTTTTTAGGGTGTATTTTAGGTCTAAATTATCAAATTCAGAATAGATTTGTCCAATTTTACATTCTTCCTGAATTTTAATTAAACAATTATTAATTTCTTCTTTTGAAAGCTCGTAAAACTCGCAATTTCGCTGATAAAAACTTGGGTAAATAATTTTGACTTTGAATTGTTCGTTGTAAACAAATGCAGCTCCTTTCGTATAACTTTCGTCTATATATATCATCCAATTTTTGGCAAAAAGATCAAGATATTCACTACGAAAAAACAAGGAACCTTGATTTTTTTTCACCAATTCATTCCATTTTTTTCTATTTATATCTTTACTTTTTACTAACTTCATAGCTGAAAATCAACTTCAAAAGTACATTTTTTATACAATAAATTAAAACTAAGCATAGGAATGAAAGAAATTGAGCGTAAATTTTTGGTAAATAAATCTTTGTGGGAAAAAGTTGAAAAACCACTTCCAGTTTTAATTTCACAGGGCTATATTTCAAAAAGTGAACAAGGCGTTGTTCGAGTGCGAACGAAAGGTGCGAAAGGATTTTTAACTATTAAAAGTGCAAACACGGGAATCTCCCGTAGTGAATTCGAGTACGAAATCCCTTTAGTTGATGCAAGCCAGCTTTTGGCTCAGTTTTGTCAGAAAAAAATTGTTAAAAAACGTTATTTAATTGAATTTGGAAAACATGTATGGGAAGTGGACGAATTCATTGAGCCAAAGCAAGGTTTCATTCTCGCTGAAATTGAATTGTCTGATGAAAATGAGCCTTTTTTGAAGCCAGATTGGGCAGAAAAAGATGTAAGTTTGGAAAAAATATATTTTAATTCAAATATGATTTAGGGGTTTTTTTCCATAGTTTAGTCTATCAATTCAACATACTTTTATTCAATAATATAAATGTGTTTAATAAAATTAATGTAACTTTGCCAGCTTAAAAATAATATTATTTATCTAATGACTAAAATTTTCAATTATTCACTACTTCTTTTATTTGTTTTCTCCTGCAATTTGTTCTTTTCTCAAGGTATTTCACCTAATGAAATAAAAAACATGAAAGTTAATGAGCTTACTAATAAAGATATCAAGGCTATAAAAGAGGAGATGAATAGTAAAAACATGACAATGAATGAGCTTGAAAACATTGCCATAGTTAACGGAATGTCTGCTTCTGATTTCAGTATTCTGAAGGTTAAAATTGAAAACTATGCACCTGAGGTAAATTAATCAAACGTAGAAAAAGGAATTTCAATCAATGAAAAACCTATTGAATTTGATAAAAATTCAGGTGTTGTTAAATCAAATATTTTTGGATCTGAAATTTTTTCAAATTCAAGTCTCAGCTTTGAACCAAATTCCAATATGCCAACTCCAACCAACTATGTTTTGGGTGTTGGAGATGAATTACAAATTGTTATTTTTGGGATGCAGGAATTTTCAAGTTCACCAACAGTAAACAAGGAAGGTAAAATTTCCATTCCAGTTGTAGGTCAAGTTCATGTGAGTGGTTTAACATTTGATGCAGCCAAAGTACAAATTAAGAAGGCTTGTTCTAAAATTTATAGTTCAATAAATTCAGGGCAATCTTCCATTTCGATTTCATTGGTAAAAATTAGGTCAATAAGAATTACAATTTTAGGCACCTATAAGCCGGGGAATTACACCGTTTCATCTTTGTCAACTGTTTTCAACGCTTTACATGTTGCTGGTGGGCCAGACGCGAACGGTTCATATAGAAACATTGAGTTGATAAGAAATAATAAGGTAATTAAAGTTATTGACCTTTACAAATTTCTTGTTACAGGTGATCAATCTGATAATATAAACCTTTTAGATAATGACATCATTAGGGTTCCTGTTTATTCAAATAGAGTTAAAATTGAAGGAAAAGTTAAAAGACCAGGAATTTACGAATTATTAGAAAATGAAACTTTTGTTGATTTGTTAAAATACTGTTCAGGTTTCGACGAAGCAGCATACAAATCAAATATTAAGTTAGTACAAAATACGGAAAAGGAATTGAGAATTGTTGATTTGGCTGAAGATCAATACCTTTCATATAAACCTATTTCTGGTGATGTTTTTAAAATCTCACAACTATTAAATAGATTTGAGAATAAAGTATCAGTAAAAGGTTCTGTTTTTAGACCAGATGATTATGCTTTTTTTGATGGAATGTCAGTGGAGGATTTGATAAAAAAATCTGACGGATTAACTGAGGATGCATTTAAGACAAGAGCGCAATTAATAAGGGAAAAAGATGATTTAACTAAGGAAATAGTTACAATAGATTTAACAAAAAATAATTCAGAGGTTAAATTAAGGAAAAATGATGAACTTATCGTTTCTTCAATATTTGATTTGAGTTATGTGAAAAATGTTTCAATTGGTGGCCTAGTTAAAAAGCCAGGAATTTATCCATTTATTGAAAATTTAACCTTGTATGATCTAATTATTCAGGCAGGAGGTTTTTTGGAAGGTTCATCAAAAGTTGTGGAAATTTCGAGTGTTATTATTAAGGATGAAAAAATTGAACTAAAAGAAAAGTCAAAAGTTAGAAATATTGAAATTGATACATCATTAATTGATTTGTCAAAAAACATTATCCTAAGTCCATATGATATAATTAACGTTAGAAAGAAACCTGTTTTTGAAATCCAGAAAAATGTTGAATTGCACGGAGAGGTATTTTATCCTGGGGGATATACATTTTCAAACGAGAATGAAACTTTTTTAGATTTCATCGCCAGAGCAGGTGGTTTAAAATCCTCCGCTTACAAAAAGGGAATCTATGTAACAAGACCTAGAGATTTTTTAACCACTGAGAAAACAGAATATAGTCGTGTGAAAATCCCAATTAATTATAAAAGGGTTTTGAGACGTCCAAATTCAAGATTTAATTTAGTGTTGAAAGTAGGAGATGAAATTCATATACCAAAACAAATAAATACAGTTCAGATATTAGGGAAAGTCTATGTGCAAGCGGAAACATCAATAGCGCCTACCAGAGGGGTTCGCTATTATTTGCGATCGGCAGGTGGTGTAACAAAAAGAGCGAATAGAAATAAAATTTATCTCAAATATCAAAATGGGAAAATTAAATCAACACGGCATTTTTTGTTTTTGAGATTTTATCCCTTGGTAAAAGGAGGTTGTGAAATCCATGTTCCTTCAAAAGTTGAGGTCTTGGATGAAAAAGAAAAAGAAGTGGAAAAAAACAATTTATCAGTTGCCGAACTTTCGATAATCGCAAGTGTAA
>CAZHLZ010000095.1:0-11586 GCA_964532475.1 uncultured Chitinophaga sp. | reverse complement strand
TCAAATAAACTAAGAATAAGTAAAAAATTATAGGTTATGCATAATGCGGGCTAAGTCGATGATCCACAAAGTGCGCTTGTTGCGGTTAAGGTAATTGTATATGTTCCTTCTGCTAGGTATTCTGTACTTGGATTTTCTACAATTGAATATTGATTATTTCCAAAATCCCAAGAATAAGAATTTGCATTTGTACTCAAATTTGTAAATTGAACTAAACTAGGTGCAAAAGCACTATTTGTTGTGAAAGTTGCATCAGCCTCAGGAAGGGCTAAAATATTTACTGTCATGGTGGTTGAACTCGCACATTGATTTACGTCAGCAGTAAAATTGTAGGTAGTGTTTCCTACTGTAGTTGTTGAAATTGAAGCATTCCAGGTACCATCAATTCCATTTAAAGATGTGGTTGGAAGAGCAGGAGCAAGGCTATTTTGACATAAGTCGGGAATTTGTGTAAATGTTGGCGTTAATTGAGGAGTAACGGTTATTACCATGCTTGCGCCAGTTGCACATTGATTTGCGTCAGCAGTGAAATTATAGTTTGTATTTCCCGAAGTAATTGTTGAAATTGTTGCATTCCAAGTTCCGTCAACACCATTTGTAGATGTTGTGGGAAGGGTAGGAGCACTGCTGTTTTGACATAAATCAGGAATCTGGATAAAAAGAGGAGTAATTAATGTGACCACTTCTACAGTTAAACTTGCTTCAAGTGCACATTGTCCTGCATCAGGAGTGAAGGTGTAAGTTGTTTGTCCTAATGTCGATGTCGAAATCACATCGTTCCATGTGCCACTTATTCCATTGTTTGAAGTCGTTGGTAAAAGTGGAGGTGTTGAATTTAAGCAAAGGTCATTAATCAAATCAAAAGTTGGAATAATTGTATTTGAAATTGAAATATTTTGACTTGCATTTAGCGTACACGTTCCATTATCATAAGTGTAATTGATTACGTGGTTTCCTTCTGAAAGTTGTGCAGGATCAAATGTAGCAGAACCATCAGTATTGTTTACAATTAAACTTTGATCACCATCGATATTCCAAGTGAGGGTTGGAGAGGACAGGTTAAAAGTAATTGTTGTACAATTTCCCTTGGATGGCGTTTCCGTTCCAGAAGTTAATAAGGAACCGTTTGCATAATCATAAATTTCATAAGGAAAATTTTGTGGATTATTTCTTGTATCACAAACAGTTAAAGTTATCAAAGATCCGATCGGTAAGTATGGTTCTAAAACTAGTAAATTAGACAAATCATCAGTTACAGGTCCCCAATCCCAAAGCCCTTGAGGTGCAGTTCCAGTAGGACCATAATAACTAAAATCAACTCCATTTACGTTCACTAAAATTGAAGTTCTATTTGGACTATTTGCATTTGTTTGAAAATCCATAATAAATCCAGGGATTGGTTGTAAATCATCAGTATTAGCCCAAGTATTCATAAAAACCTGTTTGTGACAAATCAAAGGAACAATTGTTGTCTTGCAATGTGGTTGTGATACATAAAACATAAGTTCCTGCTGGTAAATTGTCCCATTCAGGATTGAATCCTGAAGCAGATCCGTTTGCATTTAATCGATCTGGCGCTAAATCTGCTTGATTACAATCTGATTTTAAAGAATAGGTTTTGGATGAACATGCTGAACCTTGTACCACTCCTTGTTTAAATCCTAAAGTACCAGCACTTGTTAATGTGACTTCATAACAATTTGTGAAAGTAAGAGGTCCAACTAAATTTGCTGCTGGATCATAGGCATTTGATGCTGGGTAAGATGCAGTAGATGTTGCGAAATAAGGAGCGTTAAAAATTGGACAAGTTGGAGCCAAACAAGTACCACATGCATCAGGAGGAACGGGTACCGCAGGGCTATATTGATTTAAACAAATTTCTTCAATTGTCCCAGAACATTCAAAAGGAACATCCATTTCTATTCGAACAACGAAATCTGTGTTTGGAGTAAGACCTGACCATTCTGGATTGAAAGTTTGAGAATTTCCAGCATTTGTTGTAAATGGAGCAATTGGAACTCCTGAGCAATCTCCTAAAGGAAATAAAGATGCAACACGTGTGCTTAATATTCCAAATGGATCACTTAAATCGCACAAAAATGCAGTTTTGGTTCCAACCGATTGAATTAATCCTAAAGTTCCATCTGTTGAGCTTGTTACTTGAGTGAAAATAATAATTCTACCCGCAATTTCATTTGGATTAGCGATACAAGAATTAAATGTAACACCTGGGATTCCATTACCATCGTCTTGTACTACTAAACTCGGATTGGCACATGTTCCATTTTGGGAATATAATTGTTTGTTAAAGAGAAAAAATGTAAAGATTACACATAAAGATAATTTGCTTTTCATGTTTTATAGTTTTGGTGTACAAAACTACATGAATTGAATTATTTATTGAAAGCTTTGTTTTGTTTAGCTTTTTAAAATTGTAACTAGATAATTTTTGGGTAAAATGCTAATTTGGATGGGGTGAATGGTTTTTTTAATGTTGAAATCATTAATATTGTCAATTTTGATTCTTTTCTAGAAGCAACTTTTCAAAATCTAATTTATTCAGTTTTATTAGCTCAAAAGCTCCATTTTCAGCTGGTAATCCGTTTGCTGCTGGCTGCCCATCTTTTCCTCCTTTTGTGGAAAACAATATTCCTAAAAGTTTACTATTAGAATAGTCACCTTTTCCTGATTTCCCAGGATTACCAGCTAATCCAAAACTTCCATTGCTTGTATTTGCATCAAAGTTTTGAAGATACGAATACGCACTTTCGTCAAAATAAACATATATTTTACCCCCTTTCCCAGCATTTCCTCCTTGGCCTGCATTTCCACCGTCACCTGCATGTGGAGAATCTATTTTTGCAGTTGTATCAATCTTACCATCACCACCGTTTCCTCCGTTACCGCCATTTCCACCATTTCCGCCCTTGGCAAAAACGTAAATTTTCCCAAAATAGGATTCTAAAATTTCATTATATGTTTGACCATCAGATGCAAAACAATTCATCACTAAATACTGTTTGTTGTTCTTTTTTACTTCGGAAACAAAAATATTTACATCTAACGCATTTGTTCCACTTGTTCCACTTTGCCCGTCAAAACCATCCCCAGAGACAGTTAAATTATCAGCGCCATTATTACCATTTGAGCCATCAGTACCTGAAAAATAGAGATTTGGCGAGTTTGGGTAACTAATAATTAGCGACTTTTTACCATATTCCTCACCTGAGACCTTGTTGAAGTAGTTAAATTCAACCATTTCATTTTCAAGAGGTTTACTAGCATTCAATAAAATTCTTTGATTCCTAATTTCAATTGCTTCAGAAGAAGTGAATCCAATGCGAGAAACATCAAATAATTCATAGTTTTGAGCAATTTTTCTCCCATTATTTAATATTAATGAATAATTTATTTCTTCTAATCGATTTACTGTTATTGTTTTGTTTTCGATTTCAACATCAACAACATAAGGCAATTTTAATTCAATTCGTTTTACAACGCGATCAACCTTATCGCTCACTTCAATAAAGGCATCGTTGTTACTTTTGTTAATATTATAAGCATAATAGGAGCAAATTCCTCGATCGAAGGAAATGTTTGAAGAGGTACTGATTTTTAACTTTTTCCAATCACTATTTGGACTTGATTTTTTGATAATCAGTTGTTTACCTCTTTTTTTTATTAAAGTGATTTCAGCATAAAATTTGACAGAATTTCCAAATGAACTTGTATCTATATGCACAAAGATATCTCTGTATTTTTGTGCAAATGTCCCATTACTAGAGAGTAGTAGAATAAATAATATTAGGTTTTTTATGCTCATTTTATTTCGAGATTTTTATGAATACTTCCGTGTTTTCCCTTTGTGGAATGGAGTTATAACAAGGCTTAATATCTACATTAGTAAATAACTTTGAAAATCGGATTAAATATTCGTCAATTGTTCCTCCGAAGGGTGGATTATCTTTTTCCGGAAATTCTCTATCAAACAAAACACCAACTAGCTTTCCATCTTTTTTTAATAAGTCATACACTTTTTGAATATATAGATTTCTCATTTCAGGTTTAATTGCACAAAATAAGGTCTGCTCAATGATAAGATCAAATTTTTGAGTTTCACTTACTGAATAATTAAAAAAGTCTTCGCAAATTAAGTTTTCTGAAGGAAAAGATTTATTTTGTTGTGAAAAAGTATTTAAAGCTTCTTCAGAAAAATCTAAAATAAAAACATTTTTGAAACCTTGATTAAAGATGTAAGTTGCTTCATGTGCATAACCACAGCCAGGAATAAGAATTTTTAAGTTTTTATTTGTCACTTGATCGATGTATTCTTTAATTGGACGAGAAATTGTTCCAATATTCCATCCTATTTCAAGTTTTTGATATTTTTCGACCCAAAAATCTTTTTCCATATAAGATTGCTGAAAATTAATGGTTTAAATTACTTAGTTCCCAATAATTTATTCGTTTGTCATCAGAAACGGTAATAAATTCTGTCTCAGATTTTTTCCAAAAGGCATTTACTGCGTGGGAATGTCCGCCGTGTTTTCGTTCAATTTTTCGCAAAACTTTCCAATTTTCACAGTTCCAAATCTTAATAGATTTATCTCGACTTACAGAAACAAAATTATTGCCATGATTGAAGAAATCTATTTGATAAATTCCAAAATTGTGCGCAGGGATTTCCAATTTTTTCGTGAAATTCTCATTTCGATTCCAAAATCTAATAAATCCATCTTTTCCAGCCGAGACCAATATCTTTGGATTTGATTTTGCAATGGCAAGTGCATTTGTTCCATTTTCATGAGCATGAAATGAACTTATTTCATTAAAAGTTGATGAATCAAATTGTTTTATTTCTCCATTTTGGCAAGCAAGGAAAAAGGAGTTATTATCAACTAATATTTTGCGAATTTTCCCACAGTTTAATGGTAAAAAGATAATTAATTCAAATGTTCTTGCATCCCAAACAGCTAGGTTTCCATCAAAATCGGTGGTGTAAAATTGATTGCTTTCTTTGTTTTCGCAAATTTCAAAAATGGCCGATTTATGCTGAACATAATGCTTTAACTCTTGCTTATTAATTAGATCAACGATATGAATTGAACCAGCACTAGTTCCAATTACAATAAATTGAGAATTATTAATCAGTTTAAGTTTAAAAATACTTTCTCCAAGTTTGATTGAAAATTTTTCTTGCGTTCCAAGTTTGCAATTCCATTTTGCTACAAATTTGTCACCGGAGCCAGTAAAAAAAAAATCACCAGAACCATCAATGCAATAAATTGCAGCTGAGTGTCCAGTGAATTCTATTTTTTTTTGAAGGAGCATGAAAGATTAATCTTCTGCTTCAGGTTCAAATTCTTCTTCTTCAGAGTTTACTTGTTTTAATCTTTCTGCATAATCAGAAGGCAAGAAATCAAAGAAGGTATCTCCTCTAAGTCCAAGTCTAAGACATTCTAAAGGAATAATTTCGTTTGGTGCAATATTTCCAAGATTTACATTGGCTCCAAATAATTTTATAAACCAAACTTGTTGATTTTTTTGAGGAGCTTCCCATAAAATGTCTTCAGGTTTAACTTTGGCAATAATCTTATTAATTAGCATCGTGTGAGCTGTTCCATTTGGTCTAAAAACTCCAACATTTCCCGCTTCTCTACCTTCTGCAATAACTTTCCATGAACCTGCTTCAAGTTCATTTTTCATCATTTTAATCCATCTGTTAGGACTAATTAAAATCCCTGAATCCTTTGAGCCAACCTCTGATAAGACAGTTCTGTCTTTCGCCATTTTAGCAATTAGTTCACATTTTTCATCGTGATTTATGATAATTGAACCATCAGATATTTCAGCTAAATCTAAATTGTATTTATCTAAAACGCGCAAATAATCTTCAAATTTGCCACGTGCGTAAAATGCTTCAAATAAGGTTCCACCTAAGTAGGGACGTATATTGTTTTCTTTGTATAATTTTATTTTTTCGGCAAAATTAGGAGTTACATAAGACGTACCAAATCCAAATTTAACAATGTCGGTTAAATTTCCATTCGCCTCTATAAAGTGCTCAGCTTCACGCAAGCCCAACCCTTTATCCATCATCATATTTATTCCCTTTTCTCTTGGTTTTACTTCTCTTTGCGGAATGAACGGTAATTCAAAATTCATATTTCATATTGATTTAAGAGAACAAATTTACGAAAATAGATTCATTTTTCAAATTTGGATATAAAGTAAATATTTTTTTCGCCTCATTTTCGTCATTTTGAATACAAATTACCAAGCGAAAACTTGCTTCTTCTATTTGATTTTTTAAATATAATAAATTTATGATTATCAATTCTTTAGTGAATTCTAGTTTATTTGAAACTTTATGTTCAGAAATAAAATCGAAAGCCTCGTTTTGTGCATTATTTTCAATTAAAAAATCAATGAAATCTGTCAAAGCTTCTTCGTTTGAATTCTCCAATTCTAATGAAAATAAATAGGCTTCTTTAGTTTCTTCTAATTGATTATTTTTTTCGTAAGCTCCCGCTAAAACATGATAAAAACTCCCGTTAGATGGATCTAATTCAATTGCTTTTTCAATTAATTTGATGCCCTCAAGCGTATTTCCTTCCAAATCAGCAACAATTCCTAATCCTAACCAAGCTTCAGGTAAATCTGGAATAAATTCAATGCTTCTATGGTAATAATGTTTTGCCAAATCGTAATTTTCGAGTTGTTCGTAACATTCACCAATATAACACAATGCCAAACCGTCTTCACCATCCATTTCCATGCATTTTTCAAAATTATCTATTGAAAGTTGGTATTTTTCAAGTGACAAATAGGCATTTCCTAGATTAAAGTAGGCCGGCGAAAAGTCTTCATTGATCAATAAACAATAGTCATACGCCCAAACTGCTTTTTCAAAGTTATCTAATTTTGAATAAGCATTACCAAGGTTATACCAAGCAGTAAATGAATATGGATTTTCATCAATAAAGTCTGAATAACATTTTATGGCATTGTCAATATCGCTTATTTGATCGTAGCAATAGGCTAATTCATAAATTGCTCCTTCGTTATGTGCATTTGATTTTATTGCATCTTTTAGAATTGCGATCGCAGCTTGAAAATCACCTGAAGACTCGTATTCCATAGCTAAATCTAAATAGATTTCATCCTTATCTTCTTTTTCCGAAAGATTAAGTGCTTCTTTAAAGTATTTTATTGCTCTTTTGGAATCCTTTAATTGACTAAAAATAGCAGCTTTGGTTAGATAAAACTCGCAAGATGGAATTTCCATTTTTTCTACCAAAGACAATAAATCCATAGCTTCTTTTAATTGACCCATTGCAGAAATTGCTTGTGCTTTTCTTAGATAAAATAATGGATTAAAAGAAAATTGATTTATCCCTAAATCTGCTGCAATCACTGCTTTAGAGTACATTCCATTAATCAAATAATGATCAATAATGTATTCTATTTGGTCACTATCAATAAAACCAACTGGCTCACCGCTCAACGATTTTTCAAATCTCTCTAAATCTTCGTTGAAATTCCCTTCGTACTCGTCGTTTTCGTCATCAAACATAAATTTCAACTTTTTAGAATGTCTTCAAAACAATAATTTGAAAAATTTCAAATAATAATCTTTTAAGACAAGGTTATTAGTGCTTATAAAATTACGAAAAAAAAAGGTATTAATAAAATTCTCTTTTCAACATTTTTTTAACAAGGTTTAGTTTAAAGATTTAACTTATTCAATTTCATCACTTTTTCTTTTTGTTTTGAACATTAAATCCTACGCTTAATCCCAACATGCCACCTTTGTTTTGTGAAGAATAAAAAATATTGACAGGAATGTTCAATGCGCCAGATCTAAAAGTTCTGCCAAATCCTATCACCCAACTCGTGTACATTCTGAGTTCTCCGCGTTTGTCCAAATAGCGCGAATCGAAATTGTATTCAGAATTAAATACGGTAGGAGAACTTTGTGTAAATCCTCCCCAATTTGGATCCACAAAATCTGGATTTCCAGCATTGAATTGTTCTAAGGCATAATTATACCAATCTTCTTTCGCAAAATAGGTATCTTTCCCTTTTCCAAATGTGTTATCTGTGTCGAAAAACCCGTTGGAGGACTTTTTAAATCCGAAACCTGGTCCAAATGCAAATTCCCATCCAGCAGATCCAAAACGAAATCCATTTAAAACGGTGAATGTGGGAATAAATATCCCTTGTTCCATACCTGAAAAATTAACTATTCCTTCAATTAATGCAGAAAAATTTTCTGTACCAACATATTGACCTTCAAATTGATAACCAAACATGCTCATTCCTGGAAAAACATCCAAACCACCATTTTTTGTTGGACGTGTTGCATATTCATGCATGGCACCCGTTAAAAAAGCGTATCCAACTCGTGGACCAGCATTATTGATTTTTCCGACATTATTGGAAGTTATTAATTCATTCTTAAATTTTAAGCGATCACGAATTTCTTTGTGAACTGGAATTTCGTGCATATCTCTTAAAACAATTTCAAACATTCGTTGCAACTCAAATTCTTGATTTTCAAATTCTGCGATTTCAGTTTTGTATATTTTTTTGTTTTCGACATCAACAATTTTGAGGGTAATCGCGATTTTGTTCCCCAAGCCATCAATGCTGCCAGAAATCATGAAATCAGCTCCGAGTTCTGTTCCCAATTTGGATAAACATTCGATTCCCAGACAATTGTTTTGATATTCTGAACTTTTATTTACTATGTCAGACATGTCAAATTCATCCAAAAGTTGATATTTTTCTAGTTTTAAGACTTCTAGCCTAATTAATTTAGCAGCAATTTTAGGGGTTGCATGAAGTCCACCAACACTTGGATTTGCAACTGCTATTTTTGGCTTTTCATTTTGAGAAAACGAAATAAATACTAAAAAAATATTTAAGACAATTGTTAATTTGATTTTTTTCATAGCGATTAATTTAAAAGATGAAGGCAGTGAGTATGATTAAAATTATTCCAACTTGGCTGATTGAACCAAAAATGACACCTAATGCAGTTTTTCCAGCTCGTTTATTTTTTATTCCTCGTCTATAGTATTTTTTTTGCTCTTTAGTTGCACTTGGATATTTTTTCTCGAATTTTTCAAGTGCAAATTTTTCATTTGAAGAAGGAGATAATGCCACTAACATAGAAGGAACAATTGCATAAAAATTAAGAATCATTGATAAAGCAAAACTTAGAGCAAAGGAATTTTTCCCGCTAAATTCCGTGTATCCTTTTTCTTTGATATCCTTGAGACTTAATTTTGATAATTGATTTTGAGATTCTGTCAGATCGGTTGATACCACATTATTATTTAAAGAATCTAAATCACTGATTTCTTCTAATTCAGTTTCTGAAACGTAATTCCCCCAAGGGTTTTCTTCTGATTTCTCAGCTTTCCAGGGGTTTTCTTCATTTTTTTCACTTTTCCATGGATTTTCTGAACTCAATTCAGGTATCCATGGGTTTTCTAAGTTTGTTACATTAAAAAGTTCCTCCGAATTTTGTGAAAACGAAGCAATTGAAATCAAAAGAAATGATAATGTGAACAGTAGTTTCATAGTCAAATTTAAAAATAAAACTCGAAATACTCAAATTTATTGTGTTTAAAATTTAACGATTTCAAAATCTGATATTTCATTCAAAATGTAATTTTTTACTTCAGAAATTGTTTTTAAATCTTTTCCATTCGATGAAAGTTGTTTCAAGAATTTTTCACTTTTCGAGATGGATCCTTTTTTCTTTAAATAAGCAGTGTATGATTTTAAAAATGAAAATCTAAAAATAAACAGGCAACCCAGAAACTTGAAAAAAAGTTTCATTTTATATTTTGACAATAATTTTTTGTCCAAATGCAGACTGTGAAAAATAAACTTGTTGCGATCAGAAATGATACTGACGTGTTTCTTTTTGAATAATTTCCCAATAGTTGTTGAAGTAGGGTGGATGCACACAGAATTTGGTTCATAATAACATTTCCAACCCAATCGCCAGGCACGAATTGATAAATCCACATCCTCCCAATAAAATGGTGCATAAATTTCATCAAATCCTATTAAAAGCTGAATTTTATTTCGATCGATTAAGGCGTTGGCACCAGAAAGCATAAATGTTGGAATCCAAAAATTTTCGGGAGCATTTTTTAGTTCGAAATTTGTTGAACCTTTAATCTTCAGGCCTTCAATATTTGGATATTTTGCAGTATCTTGAGTTTCCCCACCAGTTCCAATGATTTTTCCCATAACTCCAAATGTATCTTCTTTTTCAAAGTATTTTAGTTGATGTCCAAAATATAAATTGGTCATTTTGACATCATTATTTAGGATGAAAATTAAATCTTTTTTGGCAGCTAAAATTCCTAAATTGATAGTAGGCGAAAATCCTTTATTCGTTTCGTTTTTTAAAATTATTATTTCTGGGAAATTTGTTTTAAGAAAATTTAGTGAGTCGTCTGTCGATGCATCATCACAAACTATCAGTTCAAAATCAATATTTTCTGATTCAAGTGAAGAAAGTAAAAAAGGTATGTTTTCTTCTAATAAATTTTTACCGTTAAAGCTTGGTATGACAACAGAAATTGATTTTTTGGACATCTATTAAAGGTAAAGAGAGTACAAATTTAATTTTTTTTCCAGATAAAGGTAAGAAAAGAATTAAAAAAGACCTTTCGATGCAAGATCACTTTTCAAAAAAAAGTCAAAAAGTTAATTAAAAAGTGAAACAAACTTAAATTCTTTTCCGTCAAACAGGCCTTTGTCACTCAATTTCAATTCTGGAATGACTAACAAAGCACAAAAAGACAAAGTCATATAAGGAGCTTTTAATTTGGAACCTAATTTTTTCGCTTCCAAATCAATTTTGTCATACAATTCAGCGATTTCGTAAGCATCTAAATGAGACATGATTCCAGCTACTGGAAGTGCAACAACTTGTTTGTCAGATCCATTCGCAAGTGAAACTCCACCTGTGTTTTCAATGATAATATTTACAGCATTGACAATTTCTTCATCACTTGTTCCAACCGCAATGATATTGTGACTATCATGTGCTACACAACTTGCTATTGCCCCACTTTTAAGACCGAAATTTTTGATAAAAGCGACAGCTGGTTTAGCTGTTTCGTAACGGTTGACAACGACTATTTTTAGAATATCTTGATTTGTATCAGCCTCTAAGAATCCATTGTTAGCAAGCAAACTCGCATTTTCTTGTTTGGTTATTAATTGTCCATCTTCTACAACAATTACTTTTATTTGCTCTGATTCAGCAATTATTTGAATGTCACTAGTTTGAATCTTTGAACAAGAAAAATTATTCACTGGCTCAATTTGAACAGATTTAATAAAAGATTTTTGATTTTCTGCGACCAATTGACCATTAATATATGTTTGTGAGACTTCAAAATCCACTAAATCATCAACGACACAAAAATCAGCATGGTCTCCAGGTTGAATAAGACCAACTTCCATTGAATAATGTTCTACAACATTTTTGGAGGCTGCTCGTAACACATTAAAAACATCACATCCTTTTGCAATTGCTCGTTTGGCAATATT
>CAZHLZ010000094.1:0-11591 GCA_964532475.1 uncultured Chitinophaga sp. | reverse complement strand
ACAGCTAAAGGTGTTACTCATAACATAATTTAACTCTTTTGGTTTAGATTTAACGAGTTCAAAATTATGAGTAATACCCTTTTAGTGAGTGGATTAAAATTACTTTTTCAAAAACCTCATAAACAATTCGATGTTCCTTATTTATTCGTCTTGACCAAAGACCAGTAAGTTCGTGTTTCAACGCTTCTGGTTTTCCAATTCCTGAATAAGGAGATTGAGCCATATTTGCCAATAATGCTGAAATTTTATCCATTACATTATTATTCCCTGATTTTTTCCAATATGATACATGAACTTTAGCTTTTTCGGTATAAACTATTTCCACAAATCTTCTGTTTTAATTGCAGAGAATTGCCCGTTTTCATATTGTTTTCGGCTCTCTAAAATTTCTTTCACCAATTCAGGATTATAAGGTTTCTCCTCTTTCTTAATCTCAAAACTCATCTTTAAGGCCTTTAAGAAAGCTTTTAGAGCGGTCGCTTGCTCATTGTTTGATGGGTGTATAATAAAGGTGCTCTCCGTTTTCATATTATTTATATATAAACAAAGTTAGGAAATAATAATGTTAGTTCAAAATAAAAATTAAGATAATTAAATCTTTTTAAACAACACGCTTGCAATATGTCCACCAAATCCAAAGGTGTTACTCATCACATAATTTAACTCCTTCGGTTCTGATTTTCCTAGCGGAAAATGAAAATTATTGGCAAATTCTGGTTCAATTTGAGTTGTGTTGATTGTCGGTGGAACAAGTTGATCTTGAATGGCTTTCACACAGATTATGGCTTCAATTGCACCAGCAGCGCCTAATAAATGTCCAGTCATCGATTTTGTTCCAGAAATGCTCAAACTTTTTCGAGTTCCAAATACACGTTTTGCCGCGATCAATTCACTCACATCTCCTTGTGGAGTAGAAGTTGCGTGCATGTTAATGTAATCCACTTGATTGGCTGAAATTTCTGCTTCTTCCATGGCTAAATTCATTCCCAAAACAGCTCCATCTCCTTCCGGATGAGTTCCAGTTAAATGATAGGCGTCTGCTGCCATTCCGCCACCTACGATTTCGCAATAAATTTTTGCTCCTCGTTTTACAGCATGCTCATATTCTTCAATAATCAGTGCGCCTGCACCTTCTCCCATAACAAATCCGTCTCTTGAAACGTCAAATGGGCGAGAAGCTGTTTCTGGTGTGTCATTTAATGATGACAAGGCTTTTGCTGAAGAAAATCCTCCGATGGAAGGCTGTGTAATCGCTGCTTCCGAACCACCAGAAATAATCATGTCCGCCTTATTCCATCGAATGTAATTAAAGGCTTCGATTAAAGCGGTATTTGATGTGGCACAGGCTGAAACTGGACAAAAATTTATCCCTCTCAAACCATATTTTATGGAAATGATTCCAGAAGCTATGTCCACTAAAATTCTTGGAATAAAAAAAGGTGTAAATCGTGGCGTTCCATCTCCTGCATCGTATTCTTGCATTTGATCTTGAAAGGTCTGAATTCCTCCATTTCCTGAACCCCAAATTACTCCAATTCTGTCTTTGTTTAACGTTTCAAAATCAATGTTTGCATCCTTAACAGCCTCATCGACTGAAACTAATGCATATTGGGAAAATAAGTCGTACTTACGAATTTCTTTCACATCAAAATGTTCCTTGGAGTCAAAGCCTTTTAATTCACAAGCAAATTTTGTTTTAAATTTTTCAGTGTCAAATTTGGTGATTGGTGCAGCTCCGCTTTTTCCAGCCTTTATGCCGTTCCAAAAACTTTCGACATCATTTCCTAATGGGGTTAATGCTCCTAAACCTGTTACAACAACTCTTCTCATTAAATTCTGTCTAAAACGTACAAAATTAAATCATTCATTTCTTTAGCATATCCCTTCGAAAATTGCTGGTTTGGTCTGTTTGCAATTCCTAAACAAATAGTAGTCGCTTTGTGTCCCAAGGCTTTTCCTAAAAAGAATAAGGCCGAACTTTCCATTTCAAAATTGTTTACTTTTAATCCATTGTAATTAAATTCACCCAATTTTTCATTTAAGTCAGTTGTTGACAATCCCAAACGCAATTTTCTTCCTTGAGGAGCATAAAATCCACTACTTGTCACAGTTATTCCTTCAAAAGTTTTTTCAGAACGCAATTTAGATACTAATTCTTCACTCGCAGAAACGAAATAAGGTTTTATTTTTTCTGGCAAAGCAAGGTGTGTATCAATTTTTTCATTCAATTCTTTTTCTTCACTTGAAAATTCAACATCATAAAAATGAGCGATATTATCCAAGCCATAAGAGTGTGAGGATAAAATATAAGAATGCACTGGGATTTCAGCTTGTAAAATACCGCAAGTTCCGATTCTTACCATGTTTAAAGAAGTGTGTTTTTCTTTATCTTCTCTTTTTTCTAAATCGATGTTAACTAAAGCATCTAATTCATTGATTGTGATGTCAAGGTTATCTGTTCCAATTCCTGTAGATAAGGCAGTAACTCTCTTACCTTTATACATTCCTGTATGGCAAGTAAACTCTCTATGCTGAGATTTGTGCTCGATCAAGTCAAAGAAATTAGAAACCAATTCCACACGGTCTTGATCTCCTACTAATATAATGTTTTCTGCTAAGTTTTCTGGTGCTAAACCTAAGTGATAAACGTCTCCATGTGCGTTTAAAACCAATTCTGATGATGGATATTTCATTTTTTTAATGAGTTGATGTGATAATTAGCTAATCAGCTAATTAAGTAATTTGCTAATTCAATACAGTTCCAAAAACTTTAACCAAAATATCTGAAACTCTGGCCATTGGATCTTTTCTGATTTTATTTTCTTCAATTTCAACTAATTTGAACAAACCAGTAATTGCTTTTTCTGTAACGTATTTTTCTAAATCTGGATTTACTTTTTCTCCACCTGTAATCGTCATTGCACCATTGTATTTGGTCATGATAGGTGTCCAATATTCAGTTAATTTCACCTTGGAAATTGCATCTTTTACCTTTGGAGCAAAAGCTGTTGTTAGTTGAGCTGTGGTATTGTCACGTAAAAATTTTGTTGCTTGCCCGTCTCCGCCTTTCAAAATTGCAAATCCATCTTGAACAGACATATTTAAAATGGCATTTTTAAAAATTGGCAATGCTTCTTTTGCTGCTTCTTCTGCGGCACGATTTAAGGTCATTTCAAACTTTTCAACTTGTCCTGTAAGACCCCAATCTAAAGCTTTTTGTCTTACTTTCATTGCATCTTCTGGAAATGGTAATTTGATTAAATCGTTTTTCCAAAAACCGTCTGTAACAGATGAAATGTCTACCGAATTTTTAATTCCAACCATTAATGCTTCTTTTAGGCCAGAAATAACCTCGTCGTTGGTTAAACTTGGTTTAGTTGTTGGTGTTGTAACTACTCCTTTTGCAACTTCATTCAATACGTCGCAGGATGAAATAGAAAACATACCAACCGATAAAAGTGTTATAGAAATAAAAAATCGTTTCATGATTGTTGTTTTTTGTGCTTATTTTTGTCAAAGATATAAAAGTTTTGATAAATTGATTTACAAAAAGTGTGCAATTTATTACTAAAACGATTAAAAATAGCATTATTTTAGATTATGAAAGCAGAAATTATTTCAATTGGAGACGAGTTACTAATAGGACAAACAATTAATACGAATGCCTCTTGGTTGGGTTCCGAATTGGCATTAATTAATGTGAAAGTTGAAAATTGTCAAACCATTTCAGATAAACGTGAATCGATAATTGGAGCATTCGATCTTGCATTTTCAAGAAGTAATTTGATTATTGTAACTGGTGGTTTAGGCCCAACAAAAGACGATATTACAAAACATGTTTTGTGTGAATATTTTGATTCGAAGTTAATAATTAATGAAGATGCATTGAAGCGAATTCAAGATTTTTTTGTCAAGAAAAAACGGCCAATGTTGGAAATAAATAATTTACAAGCAGCCTTGCCAGCATGTTGTGAAATGATTCCAAATTATCAAGGTACTGCATCAGGAATGTGGTTTGAAAAAGATGGTAAAATTCTCATTTCTTTGCCCGGTGTACCCTACGAAATGAAAGCAATGATGATTGAGACTTTACTGCCAAAAATTTCAACTTATTTTCATGTCAAAGCACTTTATCATAAAACTATGCTGACAACTGGGATAGGGGAGAGTTATTTGGCTGATTTAATTAAGGATATAGAGAATTTAATTTTAGAGCAAAATTTCAGTCTTGCTTATTTGCCCTCTCCGGGGATGGTAAAATTGCGAATTACCTCTCCAAATGGAATTAAAGATAAAGATTTAGTGGATAAATATTTTAAGGAAATTGAATCGCTTATTCCTGACCATGTTTTTGGTTTTGAAAATGATTCATTATCTGCAATTATAGGCGAAAGATTGAATTTCTTGCAAAAAACACTTTCCACTGTTGAAAGTTGCACCGCAGGAGGAATTGCACATGAAATTGTTAAAACTCCAGGCTCATCTTCCTATTACCAAGGTTCAATAGTAGCCTACAGTTATGAATTAAAAAGTAATTTGGTACACGTTGCTCCTGAAACACTTGAAAAGTTTGGTGCGGTGAGTGAGGAGACTGCTAAAGAAATGGTCGTAGGTGGATTAAAAGCATTAAAGACAGATTTTTGTATTGCAACAACTGGAATAGCAGGACCAGATGGTGGAACAGAAGATAAGCCAGTAGGAACCGTTTGGGTTGCAGTTGCTTCAAAAGAAAAAATTGTAACAAAATGTTTTTATTTTGGAGATAATCGTGAAAGAAACATGAAAATGACTATATTTGCAGCCTTGAATTTACTCAGAATTCATTTTTTGAAGTAAAATAAGAAAAAAGTTATAAAAATATTTGGTAGTTCCGGATATTTTTAGTTCCTTTGCACCCGCTTAAAGAATAAGTATTTAAATAGAATAGAAATGTCACGAGTTTGTCAAATAACAGGAAAGTCTGTAATGGTTGGGAATAATGTTTCTCACTCAAATAGAAAAACTAAAAGAAAGTTTTTCCCAAATTTAGTTACTAAGAAGTTTTTTATTCCAGAGGAAGATTCTTACATTACGTTAAAAATCTCAACTTCTGCATTAAGAACGATTAACAAAAACGGGATTTCAGCTTGTTTGAAAGAAGCTCGTGAGAAGGGTTATTTAAAGTAAAATGAATCGTGAATTTTATTCATAGTTCATAAAATATAATTATTAAAGGAAATGGCAAAGAAAGCAAAAGGTAATAGAATTCAGGTGATTTTAGAATGTACTGAGCACAAAGAGTCTGGTCAAACTGGAACATCTCGTTACATTACAACAAAAAACAGAAAAAATACACCTGAGCGAATGGAGATTAAAAAATACAATCCTATTCTTAAAAGAATGACTGTTCATAAAGAGATTAAGTAAGAAAAAGCGAAAGCTTTTGATTGATAACAAGCGTTAGCGCAGTTTAAATTAGATTGAATTTTTAATTCAGAAGGTTTAAATATTAAATTGAAAAGAAATGGCAAAGAAAGTTGTAGCATCCTTACAAAAAGGAGGAGGAAAAGAGCATACGAAAGTAATTAAAATGATTAAAACTGATAAAGGATCTTTCAGTTTTAAGCAAGAAATCGTTCACAACGACAAAGTGAAAGATTGGTTTACTAAAAACTAATAATTATTTTTTATTATATTTAACCCCTATTCCGTTATTTGGAGTTGGGGTTTTTTAATTTTACATTATGGCATTTTTCGGTTTATTTTCAAAAGAAAAAAAGGAATCTTTAGACAAAGGTTTAGAAAAAACGAAACAAAGTTTTTTGTCAAAATTGACAAGAACAATTGTTGGGAAATCTAAAGTAGATGCTGATGTTTTGGACGAATTAGAGGAGGTATTAATTACTTCTGATGTTGGTGTCGAAACAACGTTAAAGATCATCGAGCGCATTGAAGCAAGAGTTGCACGCGACAAGGTGATAAATACAAGTGAGTTAAATCAAGTTTTGAAAGAGGAGATTGTTGCTTTATTATCTGAAAATGACAAAGATCGCAATTCCAAAGGAGAATTTGAATTCAAAAATAAACCTCATGTAATCATGGTTGTTGGTGTCAACGGTGTTGGGAAAACTACAACAATTGGTAAATTAGCTCACCAATTTAAGTCTCAAGGTTTGAATGTTGTTTTAGGTGCAGCTGATACTTTTCGTGCTGCTGCGGTGGATCAATTAATAATCTGGTCGGAAAGAGTTGGTGTACCTATAGTTCAACAAGGAATGGGTGCCGACCCCGCCTCTGTTGCATTTGACACACTTCAATCAGCAAAGGCTCAAAATGCCGATGTTGTTATAATTGATACGGCAGGACGATTACATAATAAAGTCAATTTAATGGCAGAATTGAGTAAAATTCGTCGCGTCATGGAAAAAGTAATTCCAGATGCGCCGCATGAAGTTTTATTGGTGTTGGATGGTTCTACTGGTCAAAACGCTTTTGAACAAGCAAAACAATTTTCTTTGGCAACACAAATTTCCGCTTTAGCCATCACTAAATTAGATGGTACAGCAAAAGGGGGTGTTGTTATTGGGATCTCAGACCAGATGCAAATACCTGTTAAATTTATTGGAGTTGGGGAAGGCATGAAGGATCTGCAATTGTTTGATAAAGAGGAATTTGTTGATTCTTTATTTAATTAATTTTCGACTAAAAATTTTTTTTGTAATATTTTTTTTTTATAAGTTTACAACGCTTAAACTAAAAAATATAATGATGAAGAAAAGTATTACTTTATTATTTTTCCTTTTTGTTAATTTTCTATTTTTTTCGCAACAATTTAATGTTGGTAAAAATCAAATTAATATACAAGGTTCTAACGCCCACAAATGTGGTTTTGATGGGAGGAATAAACATTTGTTAGAAAACGATGCCAATTACGTTCAAAAAAGGCAAGCTGAAGAGGAACATTATCAAAATTTCCTTAATCTGCCTTATGTTGAAAAAGCAATAAAAACTATTCCAGTTGTAGTTCATGTAATCCATCTTGGTGAGGCCCCTGGAACTGGAACTAATATTTCAGATGCACAAATAATTAGTGCTATTGACAACTTAAATGATGCTTATTCTAATATTGGTTATACGGGCGTTGATACTGAAATTCAATTTTGTTTAGCACAAAGAGATGAAAGTGGAAATCCAACTTCAGGAATTGTTAGAGTTGATGGAACAGGAGTTGCAGATTATTCTACGCAAGGAATCATTTCAAGCAATGAAGTAGCAGTTAAAGCTCTCAGTAAGTGGGACAATACTGAATATTATAACTTTTGGATTGTTTCAGAGATTGATGATAATGGTGCAGGGGGCGGAACCCAAGGTTATGCTTATTTTCCGGGAGCAAGTTCAGCGCGAGATGGTGCTGTTGTTTTATCCTTTATAATCCAATTTTACACTTCCACAAATGATGTATACTATTACCACTTCAAAGGAAAAACTTCATCCGAATTTTTATCGAGACTGGATCATCTATAACTTTTTATCTGTGATGATTCTGACCATACCAGCAGACCAAAGTTAGCCTGCAATCATTGAATGAAATTCTTTTATATATTAAATGTCGTTGCAAACTTTAATAAACTATTTCTCTCTTTTGGTAGATCCAATTTTTCAATAATGTTAGTTCGATATCCTTCAACGGATTTTTCTGATAAAAAGAGTAATTCAGCGATTTCTTTAGAGCTTTTTTGTTTGGAAATTAACTCAAAAATTTTGACTTCAATAAAACTTAGATTCTTTAAAAGTTCGTCTTTAATGAAAGTTTTGTCTTTAACTAAATCGTTTTGAATTCGGCTACTCAAATAAATTCCTTGATTTAATACAACTTGAATACATTGAGCTAGTTCTTCTTGTGCAAAGTTTTTAAGTAGATATCCATTAACACCAAATTCACTCGCTTTTTTGTAAATACTCATTTCGTTGTGAGAAGTTAAGAAAATTACTTTTGTTGGAATGTTGAGAGTCCTGATTTTTTCTAGTAATTCTATTCCATCAATTTGTGGCATGTTAATATCCGAAATAAAGATATCTATATTTGATTGTTTTAATTTTTCAAAAGCAATTAACCCATCTTTTGCAGTTTCAACATTTTCATATCCCAATTCTTCAATAAAATGTTTTGTTCCTGTAAGGGTAAACGGATGATCATCCGCAATTAAAAATCTCATGATAGTGTTTTTTGAATGTTAATTTTAATAATTGTTCCATTTGAATTGGATTGTATTTCTGCTTTCCCTCCTATAGCTTCACTTCTCTCATAAATGGAATGTAATCCGAATGAATTTTTTATTGTTGTTATGTCGGATGTTTGAAATCCAATTCCGTTATCTTTTATTTCAAGTTCAATACTTTTTTCATTTTCTATTAAGGTTATTTTTCCAGCTAAAGCTTTCGAATGTTTTATCATATTATTCACTCCTTCTTGAATAATTCTATAAAGTTGTAATTCTTCATTTGATTTTAAACCTGAATGATAATTTATTTCCAATGTTATTAAAAAATTATGGCTAATCTGAATGCGATTAATAAATTGTTCTAATGTGATTTTCAATCCAATTCGTTCAAACATGATGGGATGTAAATTCCGACTAATATTTCTTAGTTCATCTAGAATTTCGTCAATTTTTGTTTTTGAATCAGCGAGATTGTCTGGTATTTGCTGTTTTAGGTTTACAAGTGAATTTCCAATACTATCGTGTAAATCATGACCAATTCTTTTTCTTTCTTCTTCTGTAGTCTCAAGAAGTTTTTTTGTGAAATTTGCTTGAATATTGTATTCTTTTCGCAATTGTTTTTTTCGTTTTGAGACATGGTAAAGTCTAAACAGCACGAGAATGATAAAGATGCAAATAATACTAATTGTTAACCAGAAATTTCGTGTTTTTATTTTTTCTTCCGCTTCTGCTTTTTTAAATTTTGTTTCAATTAATTTCTTCGCAAGTTTGTTTTGCTTAAGTTGTAAGGCAATATCGTCAAAGGAAATTTTATCTTGTAAATGAATAGCTCGTTCTCGATAATTGTATGCTTTTTTGTAGTCATTTGTAAATAAGTAAATTTTGTTTAAATTATCAAAATAATATTGTTTATCAAAGTTGTTTTGACTTTTATTTATAGCTAATAAAATTGAATCCTCGTAGGCAGAATGTTTCTTTTTATTTCCGAAAATATCAATTCGTAGTTTTGTGAGGTAATAATGACCCAAATAGTCGTTTGAGTTTGGATTGTTTTTTATATTCATTCGGGAAACATGATTTTTTAAAAACTGCTCGGCAAATAGATAATTTTTTATGTTTGTGCTAATCCATGCAAATTCTACTAAATATTCGAGTTGATTTTTTACACTATCAGGTTGTAACTTCAAGTAGTCATCAACCTCCTTTAAAAGTTTGATACATGCTAAGCTATCTTTTGTTTTCTCTCCATCGTAAGCGTGAGCTAGTACATAATACATATTTAGCTTACTCGCACCAAGATTTTTATTTTTAAACAAATCAAAACCTTTTTGATAATGATAAATCATTTTTTCAGGATTTTGATTCCAAGCATTATATACATTACCATGTAAAAAATGAATCCGAGAAGTCAAAAATGGATTTTGGTATTTATTTGCGATTTTAAGGGCAGAATCAAAATATATAAGTGACTCTCCAATTTCACTCATTTTATTTCTTTTAGCAAAAATAGAATTACCCTTATTGATAAGTTCAATAACTCTTAGTGAATCTTTTTTAAAATTACTACTAGACGTGATTGTTTTGCTTTCATTTTTCTTGTTACAAGAAGTGAAAAATGAAATGTATGTAAATAGAATAAATGTTAAAAATAGTGTGAAATAAACTTTAAACATGTTACAAAAATAAGGATTGAATGGTTGTGTTTAAATTCCAAATGAAAATAATTAGGGTTAACCCTGATTGTCTGTTTCTAAATCAGTTGTTTTTTTGTATAAAATTATTGAACATGAAAAAAATATTTACAATTTTATTTGTCGCGTTTAGCTTGCTCAGCTTTTCGCAAGTTTTTGAAGTGGCACCTCTAAAATACACAGTTACAGGTGGTACAAATGTACGTGTTGAGGCGGGTGCAGGATTTAATGTTACAGGAGAATTAACAATTCCATCCACTGTAGATTTTAATGGGACAACCTATACCGTTACAAGTATAGCTGATTATGGCTTTCGACATCAATTATTCACCTCTGTTATTTTACCACATTCGCTTACTTCAATTGGTGGTTATGCTTTCAGTCATTGTTCTCAACTTACTTCAATTACTTTTTCAAATTCGCTTACTTCAATTGGTGAATATGCCTTTGATATGTGTGTTGCATTAACTTCAGTCACACTTCCTAACTCGCTTACCTCTCTTGGTTACGGTGCATTTTCGTATTGTTCTAGTTTAAGTTCAGTCACACTTTCTAACTCTCTGACCACTATTGAGGGGAATGCATTTAGACGTTGTACTAGTTTAAGTTCAATTTCAATTCCTAATTCAGTTACAGCTATTGGAACTAATGCTTTTTCTAATTGTACTGGATTAACATCTTTAACATTACCAACTTCTAATCTTGCAATAGGAGGTGGTGCCTTCGGATTATGCAGTGGATTAACAACGTTAAATATTCCTAATACGGTTTCTTCAATTGGTGATTATGCGTTCTATAACTGTACTGGTTTAACATCTGTGACAGTTAATTGGTCAACTCCTTTGGTTGTTCCTTTAGAAGTTTTCTTGGGTGTAACTACGAGCAACGTTACGCTTTATGTGCCAACTGGTACTGTGAGTTTGTATGAAGCAGCTGCGGTTTGGACTGATTTTTATCCAATTACTATTTCATGCACAACCCCAACAATTTCAGGAACAACACTAGCTTCTCGTTGTGGTTCTGGTTCACTTTTTCTATCTGCTACAGCCAGTAACGGTGAAATAGTTTGGTATAGCGATGCATCTGGAGGAACACCTTTAACTAGCGGTGTTGATTACACAATAGATGTAAATAATGATTTAATTGTAAACAATTTAACGCAAACAACTACTTTTTACGCAGAAGCAGTCGATGGAGCATGTGTGAGTTCGAATAGAACTGCGGTTGTTGCAACGGTAACAGCATTGCCAACCATTTCAAATCCAATCTCTGCTTCCCGCTGTGGTGCAGGAACAGTTGATTTAGAAGCATCACCAAGCGCAGGAATCATTAATTGGTATGATGCAGCAACAGCTGGAAATCTAGTAGGAACAGGCGCAGCATGGACAACTCCAAGTATTTCTACAACAACAACATATTATGCAGAGGCAGTAAATGGATCTTGTGTGAGTGCAGCTAGAACTTTGGTTACTGCCTCCATTTATAACTGCACCAAATTAATTCCTCAAGATTGTGGAGCAACATTAGAAGAATTAAATGAGATACTTTATTACTCACCCGTTGTTAGTGCTACAAATTATGAGTATTGGGTAGAAGGACCAAATGGATATTCTCAAACTAAATTGCGTGGCAGTAATAAAGTAGCTATGGATATGTCTTGGTTCCCAAATTTATTAATGGAAGCAACTTACAGCGTAAA
>CAZHLZ010000093.1:4509-11694 GCA_964532475.1 uncultured Chitinophaga sp. | reverse complement strand
CAAAGGTCGTAATTAATCTTTACAAACGAAAATATATTATAATTATTGTTGAAATTTTAAAAAAATAATCATCTAATTTTTACCTATTTTTGCAGTATATTATGGAAAATAGAAAAATAATACACGTTGACATGGATGCATTTTTTGCCTCTGTGGAACAATTAGATTTTCCTGAATATAGAAATAAACCTCTTGCCGTTGGTGGAAATGCCGAACGAGGTGTGATTGCTGCTGCAAGCTATGAAGCCAGAAAATATGGCGTAAAGTCAGCAATGAGTTCAAAAATTGCAGCTAAAATGTGTCCCGAGTTAATTTTTGCCAAACCTAGATTTGAACGCTACAAAGAAATTTCAAGGGAGATTCGAAAAATTTTCGAGCGATATACCGATTTGGTTGAGCCATTATCTCTTGATGAGGCTTTTTTGGATGTGACAGAAAATAAAATGAATATTAAGGCTGCCACATACATTGCACAAGCGATTAAAAATGATATAAAAAGCGAACTTAATTTAATTGCATCCGCTGGAGTTTCGTACAATAAATTCTTGGCAAAATTAGCATCAGATCAAGAAAAACCAGATGGATTATTTGTCATTAAACCCAATGAAGCACTTGAATATATTCATAAATTACCCATACATCGTTTTTTTGGTATCGGCAAAGTAACTGCTGATAAAATGTATGAACTAGGAATTCCTAGGGGTAAACAATTAGCAGAACAAAGTCTGGAATTTCTCACAAAAAACTTTGGAAAATCAGGGGCATATTTTTACAATATAGCACGAGGGCTGGATTTTAGACCAGTAGAAAGCAATCGAGAAAGAAAAAGTTTAGCCGTTGAAAATACATTTGAAAAGGATATTTTTGATCGTTATTCTTTCGAACAAGAGGCCGTTAAAATTATTGAAAAATTATGGACTAGAAATATCATATTTAATGAATTTGGCCGAACACTCAATTTAAAAATTAAATTTAATGATTTTAGCATAAATTCTAAATCGATAACCATAGACGAAAAAATAGATGATTTCGAAATTTTAAAACTTGAATCAGAAAAATTAATAGATACTATATTTCCACTTAAGAGGCCAATTAGATTGCTGGGTTTTTCAATTAGTGGATTTAAAAAGGATATTGAGAACAGAGATGCGGTGTTTCAGACTACTTTGGAGTTTTAGTTTACAAAAAGAAGAAAAATGGGTCAAAATAGGTGTATTAACGGATTGCAACTTTTATTTTTACTGCATATTATCGGTTCTGCAACGGATAAATATGTTGCACTAACGGCTGTGCAACGGCTAATTTCCATATTTAACCGTTTTGCAACTCTTATTTTTAAAAAAATCATTTTTTTTCTTGTTCAATTAATTTTTATTACCTAATTTAGCTAAACAAACTTTTACAAACCCAATTAAACCTTTTTAAAATGTGTAAAACAATCGAACGCCTATGTGTGATTTGCGACGCACAACTTGTCGGTAGAACGGACAAGAGATTTTGCAATATTAAATGCAAAAACAAATACCATTCTGAACTTAGAGCTGCGAAAAATTCATACTCTACCAACGTTTTCAAGCAAATCCTTAAAAACCATCGTATTTTAGCTGAATTCCTAGGAGAAGATGTTGACAAATATCAAATAAGTCAGTTAGTTCTTCAAAGAGAAGGTTTTGATAAAAATATTGTTAGCGGCGTGAATACTGATTCTGGTCAAATTGAGCTACAAGTACTTGACTTTAGTTGGAAAGCAATCGACAATAACTTGATAGAAGTAAAGTATAATCCAACAGAATCTACAATTTCACCCTATGTATTTAAACGATTTAAACGTTTTGGCTTTGAAGAAACTACTGAAAAGTCAAGTTCTATTAATGAAGATCTAAAAATTAAAGAATTGGCAGGGGAAGGATTAAAAAATCAGATTGCATCTAATAGCTGAAATCCTCAAATATCTCTTTTTTATTTTTTTTGAGCTCGAATCATTCTATTTTTACCCTGCAAATCTTGCTTAATTACAATGTTTTGAAAATCAAGTTCTTTTAGCAACTCACGCACTGAATTGCCCATATCTTCGTGGATTTCAAAAAACAAATAGCCTTGTGTCTTTAATTTTTTAATAGCAATTTGTGCAATTTTAGAATAAAAAATTAAAGGATCATCGTTTTCAACAAAAAGTGCTATGTGAGGTTCAAACTTTAATACATTATCTTCCATTTTTTCTTTATCCATAAATGGAATATAGGGAGGATTTGAAACAATACAGTCCAAAGAATGATCCTCGAGAAATAGGGATGAATTTAAGACATCATCTTGTTGAAATATCACATTTAGTTGATTCGCAGATGCATTTAGTTTTGAAAGATCTAATGCATTATTCGAAACATCTGTAGCGATAATGTATGAATTTAAAAAAATACTTTTTAAAGACAAGGCAATACATGCCGTTCCTGTGCAAAAATCTACAATTTGTAAATCTTTTTTATCCTTATAGGTTTCACAGATCCATGCAACTAATTCTTCTGTTTCAGGACGTGGAATTAATGCGCGAGCATCACATTTCAATGTCAAGCCATAAAACTCCGTCTCACCCAATAAATACTGAAAGGGCTCATTATCCAGCAATCTGAGTACCATTTCTCTGAAATATAATAAATCTGACTCAGAGAGAGTAATTTCATCGGCAATAAGAATTTCAGATTTTGTAACACTTAATCGTTTCAATAAAAACTCTTGAAACATCAATTTTACTTCTCTTTGGCTAAATTTTACTTCCAGTTTTTGAAAGAAATATTTTTTTAAATCTTGAACTTTATTAGAAGAAACAAACATATCTAAATTCTCTATTTTTCATAAACAAAAAACGGTGATCCGAAATATGACCACCGTTTTTACTTATCAAATTATTAATTTATCTTACTAACTGTACAAAACCTTGAAATTCGTAATCCTCACCATCATGCGATTTCGCAGTTACCTTGTAAAAATAGGTCCCAGGTGTAGCATCATCATTACCTAAAGTCTTTCCGTTCCATCCACCAAATACATCAAAATATTCATAAACAAGGTTACCCCATCTATTGAAAATTTGACAAGTAAAATTCGTAAATGCGTCAGAAGGCACAAGTACTTGGAATTTTTCATTTAATACATCAGTGCCACCTGGTGTGAAAATATTTGGAAAAGCAATCTCACACAAACGAATATCAATTAAGGCTGAATCAATCGCGGTACCACAAAGATTTGTTGCTTCAATGATGTAAGTATCTTTTTGATTAACAATAATTGAATTTCCTATTTCATTGGTACTCCACATTAATCCTGCAGAAACAACATTTGAAGTTGCAACTAGCTCATACGGCGCACCTGCACAAATCGAAGCATCATCAACATTAACGGTAGGATTATCTATAAAACTAACAGTAATCGTATCCGCATCTTGACAAACTGATTCATTATATTTGAACTCATACGTTCCGAATTCATCGACTGTAATAGAATTATTTATTGCTGTTACGGCAGAAAAAGTAGCAGTTCCAGGTCCTGATATTTGCACCCATGAACCAGCTGGAGCAACTGGATTGTTTGTCATTACCAGTTGTAAACCACAAATATCCTCAAAATCTGTAATTTGAATCAAAGGTTGTGAATTTACGGTGAAAGTTGTATCATTTGTACATCCTAACAAATCGACAATAGATGCTGTGTATGTACCTGATGTCAATTGAACACTTGCTTGATTATTAAATTGAGGAAGTGTCACATCCCAAACAATAGTTGCAATGTTAGTTAACTCAATTGGTGTTAATTCAGTTTGATTCAAACAATCATAAAAATCAGAATTAATATTACATTCTGGAGTTGAACTTACAGCAAAACCAACAGAATCAAATACACTTGGACAATTCGCGTCAGTATAGATTAAGGAATATAAGCCATCTTGAGTAAAAGATATACTTGGATTAATTACTGAATTGGATGAGAAAGTCGGTGTACCTCCAGTAGGGGAGAAAAAAGTCCAAGTACCAGTTCCCGAACTTGCAATGTTACCAGTAAACTGATAATTATCAACACAAAGAATTTGATCTTGTTCTAAACTCAAATTTGCTTGTGTTCCTATTGTAAATGTGGTATCAACACTGCAAGTATTATTAGAATTAAATAATGTTGCAGTATGAGTACCAGCAGGTAGATTGGCAGAATAAATATTAGCCAAAGGATCTGATGACCTAAACCTCATTTGACCTAAATTCGTTGAATCAGCTAAGTATACGAACTCAGTTCCATTTGGACAAGCAAAATAATCACTTTCCATGTTGAACATAGGAATTTCATTTGCTTGAATTACTACATCATCCTCGTATGGACAATTTGCATCCGTATAGATCAATGTATAGGTACCGTTCACTGGAAAGGTAACAAAGGTATTAATATCAGACGGATCAGCGAAAATTGGAGTTCCTGCGGAAAGAGCTGGATCAAAAGTCCAAGTTCCTGCCCCACTACCCGCAACATTTGCATTGAAATCATAAGTAGAGGAACAAACAGCATCATCTTCTTGCAAAAATAACGCAGTCGATGCATTGATAGAAAAAGTTGTATCTTTTGTACACAACCCCGCAGAGTCAACAACAGAAATTGTGTAAGGTCCACCGCCACCTAAATTGTTTGTGTAAAACATGTCTCTTTCTGGGGCAACAGCACCATTCCAGGTAATCGAACTATATTCAAGTGAATCGCTCAATGTTATTACTGCATCCGGTGCTCCTTCACAAAGCACTAAAGAACCATTAAAATCAAAAAATATTGGTTCTGCAATTTGTATGAAGTTTTCAATTCTTTTATAACAACCATTTCTACTAACCGTTACTCCATAAACCATTGCTGTATCAGCAACCAAAGTATCCATTACAGATAAATCATCCCAAAGATAAGTATCATAAGGACCATTAAGTACATTCAAAGTTGCCGAACCACAAGACTCTAAAGGTGTTAATAAAGGATTAATATCTGTTCCATTAAATGGATCAATATAAACTGTAAAAACAACACTTGTTACTCCTGCTGGAACAAAATCATCCGTTGCTGTAACCGTTACAGTATGGTATCCTTCATTCCCTGGAAGAGCGATTGCTTGCAAAATTATGGATGCGGTATTACCAGGTATATTCTCAATTTCATTAATAATTAAACCATTAGTGGTTGAAAACGATAAAGTTGTAGTTTGATCTTCCTCCGGGGAAAGGAATTTTATTTGCAAGTTGGCAGTGTCAGAAAGAGCACAAAGAGTAAACGTATCACAAGAAGAAATTCCATCTGGAATTGGAGGTATATTACTGTTATTACAAATGTTGAAATAAAAAGATTTATTGTCTAACCAAGAAATTCCATCAGGATTGCCCAAAGCTCCATCGAAATCTGTTCCTGGGTGGTCAAATTGAGCAACTTGAAAAAAACCAATGTTATCTCCTTTATTCGCACCGGCAGTTGCAGGCACACCACCAAATCCATCAACACCTTGCGAAGCAGCACCTGTTGTCCATTGCATATCCTTATAACAAAAAGCAATGTTATTTCCATTCGGTAACTCTGGATCAGTCCCATCAGTTAACGTTAATTGAAAAGAATTCAATTTATCAGACTCTGAATTATAGTATCCAACCGCTACCCAATTCACATGAATTGATGTTGGAGTGATCTTGTAAACCACCTGACCAGCTCCTCGCGTATCCACATCTGCCCAAAAAGGAGCGATAATCTTGTCATCGGGTGAAGGAAATGCATTGGAACTATATGTAAACAAATCGTTTTCAAAAGTAATATTTCCATTATTGTTAATATACAATTGATTATAATTTTGACCGTAAAAACAAAAATCAAATGGCAAATCAATAAGATCTGATGAACCATCATCGTTTGCACCCATAGCTAGTATATAAGTACCATCAGGCTCAACATAACAATTACAACCATCCGTTTTTGGAGAAACTATGGAAGGGTCTGGAATGTAATATGTCTTACTAAAGCTACCATCTGGATTACTTACAACCTCTAAACCTTCTAGAGAATTATTAGCTTTTCTCGTTTGATATTCTGATGAATTTACCAGTACTTGTGAATTAACATACATTCCACTTGTAAGAATTCCTAACAAAAGAATTTTTTTCATAAATTATTTTTTTGCAAATATAAATAAAAGTAATAACTAAATTAGTTTAGTAAACCGAATAAAATGTGAATTACATCAATCAGTGACGTAAATTATTAAAAAAGGTTGCACTAGATTTAAAAAAAAAATAAAAAAATAAAAAAATAAATATTTTATTACCTTTGCTCCCTATTAATTTCGACAAACAAATAAAGATATGTACGGAAAAATTAAAGAACATCTATCTTCTGAATTAACTTCAATCAAAGATGGAGGAATTTATAAACGTGAACGCATTATCACATCTCCACAAGGAGCGAAAGTGACTGTAAATTCTGGCGAAGAAGTAGTTATCATGTGTGCGAACAATTACTTAGGTCTATCCTCACATCCTGAAGTAATTCATGCAGCAAAGGAGACATTGGATTCTCATGGTTATGGAATGTCATCCGTTCGATTTATTTGCGGAACGCAAGATATTCATAAAACTTTGGAACAAAAAATCGCTGAATTTTATGGAACGGAAGATACAATTTTATATGCAGCTGCATTTGATGCAAACGGAGGAGTTTTTGAACCTCTGTTTGGTGAAGAAGATGCAATTATTTCCGACGAATTAAATCATGCCTCTATTATTGATGGAGTCAGGTTGTGTAAAGCAAAAAGATATCGTTATAAACACAGTGATATGGCTGATTTAGAACAACAATTAATTGCTGCTCAAAATCAACGTTTTAGGATAATTGTAACAGATGGTGTTTTTTCCATGGATGGAGATATTGCTAAAATGGATCAAATTTGTGACTTAGCAGACAAATACGATGCATTAGTTATGACAGACGAATGCCACTCAGCAGGTTTTATTGGAAAAACAGGACGTGGAGTGCCAGAATATTGCAATGTGATGAATCGAGTTGATATTATAACTGGAACTTTAGGAAAAGCCTTAGGTGGTGCAATGGGAGGATATACCACCGGGAAAAAAGAAATAATTGAATTATTAAGACAGCGTTCAAGACCTTATCTCTTCTCAAATTCAC
>CAZHLZ010000093.1:0-4499 GCA_964532475.1 uncultured Chitinophaga sp. | reverse complement strand
CTAGCGCCAGCAATCGTAGGGGCATCTATTAAAGTGTTCGATATTTTGAGTTCTACAACAGATTTAAGAGATAAATTGGAGTCAAATACAAAATATTTTAAGGAGAAAATTATTGCTGCAGGTTTTGATATTAAATCAGGAGATTCACCAATCGTTCCGATTATGCTTTATGATGCTGCACTTTCTCAAAAATTTGCTGATTTATTACTAAAAGAAGGGGTATATGCAATTGGTTTTTTCTATCCAGTTGTTGCAAAAGGTCAAGCAAGAATTAGAACTCAAATTTCCGCAGCACATTCAATTGCTGACTTAGATAAAGCCATAACAGCCTTTATTAAAGTTGGAAAAGAATTGGGTGTAATTTCTTAAATCCAATTTTAAACTTCAGGAAAACATTAAGTAGAAAATACTTTCAATTACTTATTAATTATGAAATATAATTTATCGGAAGTCCTAGAATTAATTAAAGACCGAAGAACAATTTATCCAGAGCAATTCTCCGGTCGACAAATTCAAAAAGAACAAGTTGAAACCATATTGAATGCAGGTATTTGGGCACCAACGCATGGCAATACACAACCTTGGCGATTCACCGTTTTCATGGAGAATTCGAAAGAAGAATTGTCAGACTTTTTAGCGAATACCTACCTGAAATTAACAAGTAAAGAAGATCAAAATGATTTAAAACTTGCAAAAATGCTAAATAGACCAAAGCTGTCCTCGGTTGTAATAGCTGTCTCCATAAAAAGAGATCAAAGTGAAAAAATCTCAGAATTGGAAGAAATCGAAGCAGTTGCCTGTGCTATCCAAAATATGCATCTAACTGCTACTGCATTTGGAATTGGGGCCTTTTGGGCTACACCAAAATTAATTTACTCGCAAGAAATGAATGCTTTTTTAAATTTAGAAAAACAAGATAAATGTTTGGCTTTATTTTATTTAGGGTACCCAGCAATTGAGTGGCCTAAGAGTCATAGGAAACCAATAGAGTACGTAACAGATTGGAAATAATTATCAATTCCAGACAAATAAATCAATCATTGATACGTTTTAAATGAAAAATCTTGAAACAAGAAGAAAATTGCTTTTATTTGTGGGAGAAAAATGAAAATGTTGAAATTTAATTTACTTTATTTATTCATTACATTTTTTTGTACATTCTACTTTGCACAAAAAAAAGAAAAATTACCTTCCTATTTCGGAGTGCAATTCAAGCCTATTTTTCCTGGAGATTTTTTGAGTAAATCAAAAATTAACGTAAGTGATACAGGCTTTTTAGCAACTTTTTCTCAAAAATATGCCTATTCATTCGGAGCCACTATTAGAGTTGGGATTACAAAATTGATTAGTTTTGAAACAGGAATTAATCAAGTTAAAAGAAATTACGATATCAATTTTTCTGTTCCTGATTCAAATGTGATTGGAAAAACAGATTTTGGAATATTAAGTTATGATATCCCACTCAATGCAATGATTTACATTCAATTGTCTGAAAAAATATTTTCTAATGCCTCCTTAGGAACTTCATTTATCTACTACCCTTCTAATGTTGGATCACGAATTATTGAAAACTCAAAATATGTTTTTACAGCTGAAGGTCGAAGAAATCGTCGATTCGATTTGGAAATAAATGCAAACTTCGGATTTGAATTAAGAACTGAAAAAAATGGATTTTTCTATATTGGATCTTCTGCAAAAATTCCTTTTGCTCCAATATTTAAAGTAGCTGCAAGTTATGAATACGGAAATGAAGCTCAAAAACTCGGAATTGGAGAGGTTAATGGTTCATATCTTTCCCTTGACCTACGTTATTTTTTCCCGATAGTAAAAACAAAAGGAACTCAATTCAATAAAGGTCCAATTGAGTAATTTGAAAATTTAACAATTTTCTATTTTTTTCAATTCATACCAAAAAATCGATTTTAGCAAAATAAAAAAAGCCTTGAATGTAAACATTCAAGGCTTTTAGCTTTTAAAGTTGCGGTCTGGACGGAAAACGAACCAAACACGCAACAAGCTGATAATGCGTCACATATATACTGTACTATTTCAGAGGTAACCGAATAAGTAACCATTAAATCTGAATTGTCTTAGACTAATTTTAAAGAACTTTTCTTATTGCAAATATAAGGATTACTTTTTATTTATGAGTATAAAACAGTACAAAATGATATAAAAAATATGGTTTATTGATTTGGTAAACTAATCGAATAAAAACTTAATCATTTAGATACTTTTCGACTTCACTTGTTTGAAGTCCAGTGAATAAACAAAATTCTTCCAAACTTACGAATTGGTGTTTTTCCTTTCCGTAATGTTTTTTAATTTTTTGTAATATAATTCTTCCATACCTTTCTGATTTTCCTGTTATTCGTTGCACATCCTTTGGATAAACACACAATCTTTTAGTTATCATATCAGTATCACAAAAATAGATAAATTAAATCATTTTTTTGTTAAATTTTTAACCTAAGTGGGCGTTGGTATGACGTTCCCTAGGGACTGATAAGGCGATGACCTAACTTTAATTTCTTGTTTCCATCAAAATTTCCTTGAAATATTTTAAAAAATACAAACATAAAGAACACTTTTCGGAACAAAGTTTCAATATCGGAATGCGTTTGTAAATTCGATGAACCACCACTCTATTTTTGTTTCAGAAACAGAAATTCAAGTTCGCGATAAGAATGATGTTTTGCTTTAAAGAAAGTCTTAAAAGCTAATTTAAAAACAAAATGAAATGGCAAAACAAACTGGCATTATCAAATTAAAAGGAAAAATCGGAGATTTATCTTTTTACAAGACCAAAGACGGACATTTGGCAAAAGAAAAAGGAGGTGTTGACGGCGATAGAATCAAAAATGATCCCGCATATGCTCGAACTCGTGAGAATAATGCAGAATTCGGAACATCAGCAACATCGGGAAAACTTACTCGTGATTCACTTCGTCCAATTGCCCAAAGTGCATCAGACAATAGAGTTGTTGCGAGAATGACAAAATTGATGTCGCAAATTAAAAACTTGGACTTGACTTCTGCAAGAGGTGAACGAAAAGTAGGTGTTGCGATTGCTGGAGCAACAGCGAAAGCCTTGTTGAAAGGTTTTGAATTCAACAAAAACGCTCTTTTAGGGAGCATTTTGTATAAACCTTATGCAGTAAACACGACTACAGGAGTAATTACCATTCCTGGTTTAATTCCTGTGAACGACATTGTTTTTCCACAAGGTTCAACACATGTGAGTTTAACAGGCTCTTATGGAAACATCAATTATGCAACTTCAATTGCAGATGTGAAATTGACAAACGTTGTGAATTTACCAATTGATGGAACCCCAGCGTCTGTAACTTTGACACCTACTGCCGTGCCAACGGGAACAGGTGCAAAAGTTTACTTGCTGAAAATTGAGTTTTTCCAAATGGTAAACGGTGTTCAATATTCATTGAAAAATGGAGCGTTCAATGCGTTGCGAATTATTGATGTAGTCTAAAATTTAAAGTAATGAAAATTATAGATCGCATCAAAGCACCAACTCCAAAATTCCACAGAAGATTGCGAAACATTGGTTTAGGATTTATTGCAGCTGGAGGAGCTATTTTAGCCTCTCCAGTTGCTTTGCCCATTGCTCTTGGAAGTTTGGCGAGTTACCTCATCGTTGCAGGAAGCGTTGCAACAGCCGTAGCACAAAGTGTTACTGCAGACAGAAAATAAAATTAACCCTATTAAAAATTCATAAAAATGAATAAGAATTGTAAAGCTGCTAATTGGTTTGTGAAATTCAAAGCCAAAAAGAAACCACGTTTTAAACCTGGTACCGAAATGAGTGAAAAAGTAAACAAAATGAATGTTGAAATTCAGGAGGAAGAAAGTGAAATTTCGAAAGCAATTGACATTAAAATGGAAGTTGAGCAAAGCGAAAAAGACCATTTGGAAATTGCTTTAAAAAAGAAATTGCGCTTTAAAGCTGGTTCCGATTTGACTGAAAAAGTGAATTTGGTAAGTGTTGAAACAATTGAAAATTTTGATGAAGATTCGACAGAATCTGAAATAAAATTGAAGCTTGAAGAAAACGAAAGCGAAATCTTGGATATTTCTTGTAAAAAGAAAATCAGATTTAAGGCTGGTTCTGAATTGAGCGACAAAGTTAACAGAATGAAAATAGATTTGGATGAAGATTCAGACGAAGATTCTGCAAATACCATGTTAAATATGGAAATTGAAACAATGGAAAAAAAGCATTTAGCGATAGCTTTGAAAAAGAAAATCAGGTTTAAAGCTGGAGCTGATTTGACTGACAAAGTCAATTTAGTAGAAGTTGATTGGACTGAAGAAATGATTGGAGAACAAGAAATTGTTACTGTTTCATTGAAAATCAATTCCACTGTTTGTCAAACAGGAGTTTCTGAAAATCTAGAGCTGCAGAAATAATTTACATTTCGACATGCTCAATGACCAAATTAAAAATAAATTAAAATGATACATCACGATCACAGCACAGC
>CAZHLZ010000092.1:0-11727 GCA_964532475.1 uncultured Chitinophaga sp. | reverse complement strand
TGGAAGGACTTTTTCAATTTTTAGGAAGTTATTCCAGTAATTTGTTGGCTCAATCGATTATTCGAGACATCAGACACAAGCTTTTTCAACATATTTCGACCTTCAAAATGAACTATTTTGATAAAACACCAATCGGAACGCTCGTTACACGTGTAATTTCAGATATTGGTGCTATTTCTGAGGTTTTTTCTTCAGGTTTGGTCGATATTTTAGGTGATTTATTGATGCTAATTGTAGTTGTAAGCTTCATGTTTGTGATGAATTGGCAGCTAAGTTTAATGGTTTTAATTCCAATTCCACTTTTACTGATTGCAACACGGATTTTTGCTAAGGCAATGCGAAAATCATTTCAACAAGAAGGAATTCAGGTCAATCGCTTAAATACTTTCGTGCAAGAGCGCCTTACAGGAATGTCGATTGTACAATTATTTAACCGTGAAAAAAAGGAAGAAAAAGCTTTTGAGGAAATCAATAAAGCACACAGACAAGCGCACATCAATGCTGTTTGGGCTTTCTCCATCTTTTTTCCAGTGGTCGAAATTTTGAGTTCCCTGTCAATTGCATTTTTATTGGTGTGGGGATCTTTTCAGTTTTTGAATAACCCAACTGTAGATGCAAAATCGATCTACATGGAAATCATTACTTTTACCATGTGGGTAAACATGCTTTTTCGCCCGATTCGTCAATTGGCAGATAAATTCAATATCCTACAACGTGGAGTTGTGCGCGCTGAACGAGTTTTTGAAGTGATTGATTTACAGGAACATGTGCAAGATTCTGGGAAATTGAGAGATGTTGATTTTAACCAAGACATCAATTTCAAACACGTTTATTTTTCTTACAAGGAAGAAGATTGGATTTTGAAGGACATCAATTTGCAAATCGAAAAAGGAAAAACAATCGCTTTTGTAGGAGCAACAGGTGCAGGAAAAACTTCGATTGTGAATCTTTTAGGTAGATTTTATGAATTTCAAAAAGGCGAAATTTTACTCGGAGACACAAAAATTACCGACATTGAGTTAAATGAATTGCGAAAAAATATTGCGATTGTATTGCAAGATGTGTTCCTGTTTTCAGATACGATTCACAACAACATTACCTTGGGTGATCCAGCAATTTCACGAGAACAAGTAATTGAAGCTGCAAAAGCCGTTGGTGCACATGAATTTATTCAAAAACTTCCAGGTTCGTATGATTTTGAAGTCGGAGAACGAGGTGGCGTTTTATCGGTCGGACAACGGCAACTTTTAGCTTTTATTCGCGCTTATGTTTACAATCCACGCATTTTAATTTTAGACGAGGCAACTTCCAGCGTGGACAATGAATCGGAAGAATTAATTCAACATGCAACTGAAAAATTAACGAAGGGAAGAACCTCCATTGTTATTGCGCACAGACTTTCAACCATTCAAAATTCAGATAAAATTATTGTACTTGAAAAAGGGGAAATCGTTGAAATTGGTTCACATGCAGAATTGATAAAAAAAGAAGGATATTATAAAAAATTACATGATATACAGTTTTCTTGATTAGAGCGTTAGATTATTCGATTATTGGATCATTGGACTCAATTCTCATTAAAATCGACAATTTTTGAATCGAAAAATCTAAAAGTCAAGAAATCCAAAAATCTAAAAAAAGATGGATAAAAAATTAGGATTAAATATAGGTGGAGTTCCAGAGCATTTCAATTTACCTTGGAGGCTTGCGATTGAGGAAGGGAAATTTCGCGATGCGGGAATTAACCTGCATTGGAGTGATATGAGCGGTGGAACTGGTCAAATGATCAAAGGTTTACAAACTGGAACGCTAGACATTGCCGTTTTACTTACCGAGGGAATTACGAAGGCGATTTTACAAGGTCTGAATGCAAAAATCATTAAGGTGTACATCACAACTCCTTTGCGTTGGGGAATTCACGTTCCTTTTCGTTCTGATATTCAGGAAGTTTCACAATTGGAAGGGAAAACATTTGCCATTTCAAGAGAAGGATCTGGTTCGCATTTGATGTCCTACGTAATCGCTGACCAAAATGGGTGGAATACGAAAGATTTGAAATTCAACATTATTGGAGATATTTACGGTGGACTTTGGGCCTTGGAACACAATGAAGCACAAGCATTTTTATGGGAAAAATACACCACATTTCCATTTACGGAACAAGAAAAATGCAGGTACATCGATGAAGTGATTACACCTTGGCCTTGTTTTGTGATTGCTGTAAGAAATGAAATTTATGACAATTTTCATGATGAATTAGCAGAAATGTGTAAGATTGTTTTTGATCGTGCAGACAATATGAAAAAAAACAAACAAACCGCTGACATCATCAGTTGGAGGTACAATTTGCGTCAAAAGCAAGTCAAAAAATGGTTAACTGAAACCGATTGGAATTACGAGGGTATTGAGTATCCATTAGCCTTTGAAAAAACGGTTTCGTACTTGCTAAAATTAGAATTGATTACCGCAGAAGAAGCTGAAGACTGGAGAACGAAATTGTTTTAGTATTAATCATAATTTACCAGCAACAACAAAAGGTAATTTTTTCAAAATTGTGCCTCCATTGGTATCAAATGCTTCGAATAGTAGAACGTAAGCTCCAATACTTGCTTTCTGATTGTTTTCAGTAACTCCGTCCCAATTAAACGTCCCTTCGTTGCCAATAATTTCACTTGTAACAAGTTTTTTGATTACCCTTCCTTTGTCGTCATAAATAGAAATAGAAGCCAATTTTCCCGCATTAATCATTTGATAATTTATTTGCAAAACATCTTCAAAACCATCATTGTCTGGAGAAAATATTGAGTTTGTTAAAGTAATTTCACCTAAATCTTCTCCGTACATTAACTGGGAATTTATCTTGCCAGGAGTTGCATAACCTGAGACAGAAGATGCCGTGTGCCAATTGTTTTTATCATTTGATTTCCCATTTGGATCTATTCTCTCTAATGATTTTCCGTCTTGATCATCAAGTAAAGCAAAATGCCAATCATCCTCATAGCTCACTTTGTCTAAAGTAGTAAATTGTTTTACTAGAAACACAGTGCTAGAATCGTTACTATAAGTAGGCAAACTCATTTGAATAAATTTTCCGCTCACAGCGTTTGCATAAATTTGTTTCAAACTTGTACTATCTTGTGTAATAACTACGTAATCATTTGGATAAAGAATGTAATTGACCTCAATTGTTTTATTGTTTGCAATTGAATCGTTGTCAAAATTAGCTAATTGGTAGTTGTTTAGGTTTATTAATTTATTAGATTTATTGAATAATTCAACAAAATCATAACCTCCAGTGATTGGATCAGATAAAATTTCATTTATAATTATGTCTCCCACAGAAGCTTCTTCAGGCAAAGTAAACGTAGTGTTAATTGTTGTGCTATTATTCCAGCAGTCTGCCACATTTTGAATGGCAATCGTATAAATTTGTGATCCTACAAAATCCTCGTTAAATTCAATTAATGCATTGTTTGTGAATTCATTTGTTACATAAATATTTGTTAAACTCAAACCTGGTCCAGCAACAATTCCAGCGTTTTCAAGACTTGTGGAGTCCATTCCTTCATTGAAAGTAACAGATAAATAATTCGGTTCGATTGCTGTAATTTCCAGAATTGTTGGTGCTGTGATATCCGGATTGGCATCAAAAATTGAATTTTGAGATCCAGGAGTTCCTCCAATGATTGCATTACTTGCTGACCAATTATTGAAATCTGAACAGGGGTCATTTAAATTTATTAATTCTAGGGAATAACCACCATCTTTTTTGATTTCATCCTTGTACCAAGTATCTGCCCAAACAACACTATCAATAATGGTTGTGTTATCTGAGTAACGCAAAACAACATTGTCACCAGAATTATTTTGACTCGGAAAACTTGTTACTGAAATGGGATTTGGGAAAGAATCAACAGCTGAACTTGAACATAAAATTTTGTATTCTCCAGGAAGTATCCAAGCATCTGAGATTGTTCCTGCACTGGAGTTATCTGCTAATTTCCACCCATTCAAATTAAAAATCTTTGTACTTTTATTATAAATTTCAACATATTCTACAGATGGTAATCCGATTTTTGGTGAAGGGTCTGCATAAAATTCCGTGATTATCACATCACCTTTTGTAGGAATATCAGACACCAATAAAGAAACATTTACATTTTCAGAGACAATCGCATTTGAAAACAAATCACTTACTCCCGAAATTGTTAATGTATTCGCAGTTCCATTTGCCAAAGGTGAGGCAAGAGTAAGATGAACTAAACTCAGATTTACGGCATCTCTCGTAGCTGATGAGATAGTGTTCGAAGGCAAAGAATAATTTACTTCATTTTCCGCCGAAACTTGTTCTACATTCTCTGAAAAAAGTACATCAATATTACTTGCATCTAATACAGTTGCAGAAACAATTGTTGGTGCTGCTACATCTAAGATGATTGGTCCCACGTAAATGTTGTCTAAAAAATGTTTTTGAAAAAAACTTGCCGTGGATTGGGTGATTTTTATTCCAAAAAAAGAACTTCCTGAAAAAGCATTATCATTAATTGTCCCTTCTAAGGTATAAGAATTCCCTGTTCCGCTATTATCTCTTTCTAATGTCCAGTCGTTTGTTGCAGAGCAAATTACTTTAATTTTCAGGTTATTATTTGAAACATTTGTAGCGCCATCAATTCCATCAATAATTTTTGTTATTGATCCATTCACATTTTTGTAAAGGGAAATTTCATCAGAAGTTCCACCAATTCTTACAAAATAACCATTTAAGTTCGCAGCCAACAAATTTGATTGGTCTGCAGTCAAATACATATCAACAAAATTTGTGCTTGAAGTGTTGTAAGCTAATCTCAAGGCAAATTCCCATTGAGTATTGGTAGAAAGTGAATTGGCACTTGACAAATAAAAAGTTGAAGAGGCAATTATTTTGTTTGATCTCAATTTTAAGTTTCCTCCATCGTCAGCCACAACAAAAACTGAATCATCGCCCAACCATGTTGGATTTGATGAAAAATCATTGTCTGAAAAATTATCTTGAATTTGGGCAAAAACAGGACTGAAAGCAGCAAGTAGAAAGAATAGAATAATTTTTTTCATTCTGATTATTTTGACATTTAAAAGCTAAAAATAAGTATTTTTTTTAAAACCTTATACTTTTTGCTGAAAAAACACCTTTTTTCGGTAATTCTGACTGATAAAAAATATGTTGGAAAGCTAGCAAAAACAAAAAGTGCCCAAAATTCTAATCTTAGGCACTTTTGAGTTTTATGTTTAGAAAATGATTACAATCCTTCTTCTTCAATTTTCTCCTTTTTCGCTTTTCGCTTTTCTTTTAAGATTTTCTTTTGCTCCTCAGTTAATTCGCCAGCAATAGATTGATGACGGTTTTTGTTGTTAGCCTTCAGTTGCTCCTTTTTTTGCTCCTCAGTTAGCTCTTTTTTCTTACGAATTTCCTGATTTTTTTGAGCAGTTCTCAAGTTTATTGCATAAATTTTATCTCTTTGCTCTTTTGACAAAGTGATTTCCTTTTCTAATTTACTTGTTGCAAGCTCTGCACGTTCTTCACTCGTTTTTTTTGCTTTTTTTTCTTGGCCAAAAGAATAACTCCCTATTACGATTAAACAAATTGATAAAACAATTGATTTCATGACTTTTATTTTTTAGTTTATATTGTGTAAGACAGTGCAAATGTAAAAAGGTTTAATTGTAATTCAAAAGTTTTGGTTTTTATGCTCGTCAATCATGGATTTTTCTGACAATTCTCATATTTTATTGAATTTTTTGAAAATAACTTTGTAAAAAACATAAGACTATGAAATTAACAACTATTTTATTGATGTTTATTGGGTTTTCTATACATTCAATATTCGCCCAACAAACAATTGAAAGTACCGCTTCGGGTGGAAGTTGGTCGAGTGCTACTACTTGGCTTGGATCGGTTGTTCCAGGTGCAAATGACCATGTTGTTCTAAATGGTCCAGTGACTGTCTTAGGAACGGTTACGTGTAATGATGTAACGATTTCCACAGGGGCAAGTTTAATCAATGGTGTAAGTGCTACCGCAAGTTTGTATGTAAATGGTAATTTCACCAACAACGGTTCATTGATCAACGATGTAAATGGTTGGTCATTTTACGTGTATATTCAAGGAAACATTGTAAACAATGGAACGTGGAGAACTAGCCAAACCATCTTAAATTCAGCGCTTACCCAAAGCATATCGTGTGGTGTTGAAAAGTACTTCGAACCGACCTCTTATTTAACAGTTGCCAATAGTACAACAACGATTCAAGTGAATTCAGATTTGTACCTGAAAAACAGATTTTTAGTAAATGGCGCAAGCGTTGAAATGAATCAAAATAGTTTTTACTTATCTGGGAGTGCGAAGTTTGAAAATGGTTCCGTTAATTCTTCAAAACATATTTACTTTCAAAACGGTGCCAACTTGGGTGCTGGAGGTCATAATTTAACGGTTGCTGGAGATAGTATTTATTTACATAACCTCGCTCGTGTGGGAGAAATCACTTTCCAAGGTGTTGTTTCTGTGGAAGATACCTTGATTAACATAACAAGTCAAACTACAAACGTGTATGTTCAAGGAGATTTAATCAACAACGGAAAAATTTTAAATAACGAGTTTGGCTGGGCCTTTTACTTAAATGTATCAAGAGACTTACACAATTATGGAGTTTGGAATACCAACGAAACCAATTTAAATGGTACAGGAACGCAATCCATTTTTTGTGGAACGGATAATTATTTCGAACCTACTTCCTGGCTGGAAATTACGGGAACACCTACATTGGTTCAAGCAAGTACGCCCTTGTATTTAAAAAGTAGATTTTTATTGAATGCTCAGTCGATACAAGTGAATGAAAATCAGTTGTACCTTTCAACAAGTGGACGTTTTGAAAATGGAACCGTAAATGCAAGCAAACACATCTATTTCCAAAATGGGGCATATTTAGGTGCTGGAGGAATAAACTTAACAGTGACAGGTGATAGTATCTATTTGCACCATGTTGCACGAGTAGGTGAAATGACTTTCCAAGGTGTTGTTTCTGTCCAAGATACCTTGATTAATATTGTTAGTCAAACAACCAATTTTTATGTGGTAGGTGATTTAATCAACAACGGAAGTATCTTGAATAACGAATCAGGTTGGGCCTTCTATGTTCATGTTTCCAGGGATTTACACAATTACGGAATTTGGAATACCAACGAAACCAATTTAAATGGTACAGGAACGCAATCCATTTTTTGTGGAACGGATAATTATTTCGAACCTACTTCCTGGCTGGAAATTACGGGAACACCTACTTTAGTTCAAACAAGTACACCCTTGTATTTAAAAAGTAGATTTTTATTGAATACACAAGCTATACAGTTGAATGAAAATCAGTTGTTTATTTCAAACAGCGGACGTTTTGAAAATGGAACAGTAAACACTTCCAAACACATTTATTTCCAAAATGGGGCATATTTAGGTGCTGGAGGAATTAATCTTACAGTGGCGGGTGATAGCATTTTCTTGCACCATGTAGCGCGAGTAGGTGAAATGACTTTTCAAGGAGTTGTTTCTGTGGAAGATACGTTGATAAACATCACAAGTCAAACTACAAATCTAACTGTGGTAGGTGATTTAATCAACAATGGAAGCATCTTGAACAATGAATTGGGCTGGGCTTTCTACCTTAATGTTTCGAAAGACTTACACAATTACGGTATTTGGAGAACGAACGAGACAAACTTAAACGGTACAACAACACAATCCATTTTTTGTGGAACGGATAACTACTTCGAACCTACTTCGTGGCTCAAAATTACAGGAACACCAAGTTTGGTGCAAGCGAGTACACCTTTGTACTTAAAAAGTAGATTTCTATTAAACGCACAAGCTGTTCAATTGAATGAAAATGCATTGTTTATCTCCAATAGCGGAAGATTTGAAAATGGAACAGTAAACACCACCAAACATGTGTATTTCCAAAATGCAGCATATTTGGGAGCTGGTGGCATTAACTTAACAGTAGCAGGAGACAGTATTTTCTTACACCACGTTTCCCGTATAGGTGAAATGACTTTCCAAGGAGTAGTTTCTGTGCAAGATACCTTGATTAATATTGGTTCACAAACAACCAATTTAACGATTGTAGGTGATTTGATCAATAATAGCAAAATTTTGAACAATGAATCAGGGTGGGCTTTCTATTTGCATGTTTCGAAAGACTTACACAATTATGGAGTTTGGAGAACGAATGAAACGAACTTAAATGGAACGGGAGTTCAAACAATTTATAGTGGTACAGATAATTATTTCGAACCTACTTCATGGCTGGAAATTACAGGAACACCTAGTTTGGTACAAGCGAATACTAATTTGTATTTAAAATCACGCTTCTTGCTAAATTCGGATTCAATAGCATTAACGGCACACGATTTATTTTTATCAGGAAATGGTCGCTTCGAAAACGGAAAAGTTCAAGCAGCAAAACACATGTACTTTGATGCAAATGCATATCTAGGTGCAGGTGGACATAATTTAACCCTAGAAGGTGACAGTATCTTCTTTCACCAAGATGCGCAATTGGGAGAAATGACGATCAACGGTGTTGTTTCTGTTCTTGAAAATTTAAACAACATCAACTCACAAACAACTTCGCTCACCATCAATGGAAATCTTCATAATTTCGGCTTGATTGAACGAAATGCAAATGGATGGTCGTTCTACCTAAGCGTTAATGGCTCATTTACCAATTTGGGTGGATTTAGCCCAAGCACACTGGCTCTTTCTGGAAATCTGGACAATTTAGGTTCATTTGATATCTCAACGTTTACTTTATATAGCGATAATGAGCGCACCATCAAAGGAACAGGAATTTCTGCCACCAATTATTACTTCCAAGATTCAGTGAAATTAGTTGGAAACAATGTAATTCCTCGTTTGACACAATTGCCTGCTGATCCAACGGCTTTGTTACAAGTGATGCCAGATGCAGCAATCGAATTTACAGACAGACAAGCTCCAAGTCAATTGCTAAACAAAGGAAAAGTGTTTTGGACACAAGACATTACTTCTGCAAGTTCAACGACTTATTCTTTCTACAAAGCCACTGCGAAAAACAGAGTTGGAACAACAATTACGCAATTAACAGTTGAAGGATTTGAAGGTACATTGCCTCCAGGAATTACCAATTCAATGACACAGTATTGGAAGTTCCTCAACCATCCACGTAATTACCAAGATACCTTGGTCGAGTTGAATTTGTTCTACAACACTAATGAGTTGAACAACAATATTCAAGCAGACTTGAAAGTATTCTTTTCAAACGACGGTGGTTTAAATTGGATTTTTGTAGACGAAAATGTTACGCATACACAAGCGCAAAACAAATTCACATTAACCAACGTTGCTTCAACAGGAATTTATGCCTTGGCTTCTTCTGAACTGGGAATTTCTACCATTCGACCAAAACTAACATATATTGAAACTAATTTTGGTGGTAACTTAGGACAAGTTTCTCCTCAGATTTATGGACAATCTTTACCTGCAAATGCATTGGTAAGATTAGATAATGGAACAACTATCATCGAGGCAGACACTGTGTTTGTAGTAGATGAATTAGGCGATGCTCTCTCGGTAGCATTCACATTCACAGGTGAAGCGCCAGCTTTGTACGATGTAATCGTTGAAATCCCTGGAGATACCATTATGACTTTAGTACAAGCATTTGATTTACAAGCTTCAACAGGAGCTAAACCAAATGTATTTTTATCTGGAAGACAACGTGTTTTAATAAATCGTTGGCAAACCTACACCATTACGTATTCCAACATTGGAAACATTGATGCGAAAGCAGTTCCGGTTTTCATTGCGGTGTCAGAAAGACCAGGTTTAGAGATTGAATTTGTAGATTTTGAAATTGAAAACCCACAATACGCCTACGACAACGGATATGGAGAATACGTGGATACTGCTGCGATTTATTTCCTTGCAGATTCAGCCTTTACAGATTATTCAGGAGTTCGTGTGTATCCATTCTACATTCCAAGTATTGCTGCAAATTCTGTAAGTACGGTAAAATTTCGAATCAAAACTCCAAGCGATGTGAAAGTTCAAGTTGCTATGCAGGAACCAATTTTTATAAACCCGATGAAAACCGAAATGGCACAATGCATGATCGGAATTTTAGGAGAAGGAGTGATAGATGCAGCGACAGGAGCAATTCCGGTTGTTGGATGTATTACTCAAGTTGGAAAAAATATTTTCAAAACTGCAAATTCTGTCAGTACGGAAGGCAAAAAATCATGGAGAAGCTGGATGAAAGATTGGGCAATTACATTTGTGGATTGCGGAATCAATCTTTCAGGAGTGGGCGGTGTGATTAAAGCCGTTGGGATTTTCACTGTGAACATGAAAGGGTATGCTGATGCTTTTGCTGAATGTAAAGCGAAATATAACAAAGAAATTGATGTCGATGCAGTGTCTTCTTACGATCCAAATGAGAAAGTGGGTCCTGCAGGTTTTGCAACAGACAATTACATTGCATATCCAGACGATATTTCGTACACTATTTTCTTTGAAAACGTGGAAACAGCCACAGCACCTGCTCAAACCATTCACATTGTGGATACCTTGGATGCGGCTGTATTTGATTTCGAAACCTTTAATTTTGGTTCAGTAAGCTTTGACACGGTTAGTTTAAATCCAATTAAAATCGACAATGCATTCACTATTTATCGCGACATGCGACCTGCGAAAGACATCATTTTGGAAGTCAAAGGAAATTTTGATCCAAGCAACGGGGTATTAACGTGGGATTTCACTTCGCTTGACCCAATGGAATTAGTCTTAACAGAAGATCCACTAGGTGGCTTCTTAGATCCGAATGTTGAAAGTCCAGAAGGAGAAGGCTACGTTCAGTTTAGCATCAAACCAATTGCAGGTTTAGCACACAATGCCTCGTTGGTGAATGATGCAAGCATTATTTTTGATGTCAATGCTGCGATTGTGACCAATTCGTATACAAACCACTTGGATTTACTTGCTCCGGTTGGACAAATTGATTCGCATGAACTTTTAGACGACACTACGCTTGTGCTTAATTGGAGTGCAACAGATCAAGGTTCAGGAATCAGAGAATATGTGTTGTATGTTTCTAAAAACGGTGCTGAATACTTGCCATACTTCACAAACAATGGAGAAACATCTTTGATTTTCTACGGTGAAATTGACACGAACTACCGTTTCTACATTGCTGGAATTGACAGTGTTGGAAACGAGGAACTCGCACCATCTATTTCGGATTTTGAAATAACTTTTGAAAATGCTATTGTACAAAATGTGGATGGAAATTTATTCAAACTTTACCCGAATCCAGTTGACAAAACCTTGAATATTTTGCTTTCAGGCAGCATTGAAAAGGAACTTCGATATGAAATCAGAGATGCGTTTGGTAGGTTGATTCAAGATGAGGTTTTGAGTGCCGACAAAGTGCAAGTAATTAACGTGGATAAACTGACGGAAGGAATGTATTTTATTAATCTAATTCAAGATGAAAACGTAAAATCTTTGAAGTTTATTAAAAAGTAAAAAACCTTAAAAGGCTCCTAATTTAGGAGCCTTTTTTATTGCTTAATTTTTTCTTCAAAAGTTTTAATCTGCAAAGAAAACTTTTTATTCCATATAATAATAAGTTTATTGATTAACCTCATATTTACCAGTAGGACGTA
>CAZHLZ010000091.1:267-11791 GCA_964532475.1 uncultured Chitinophaga sp. | reverse complement strand
CTTAAATCCTTTCTTAAAATTGATGTGAATATGGAGTTCTCTACCATTTTTACTCGTTTCAAATTCAACTTTTTCTACATACCAAGGAGAAGAAAGTCCTAACCCTATTTCAAAAATTTCAATGCTATTATTCATAACGCAAATTTCATCATTTAAATTTTACCCACAATAAATCATATTGAACCATTTTTTTTAATTTCTTTCAATTATTAAATAAATGGCAAAGAAAATTCTTTCATAATAAGTTTGAAATGAAGGCATTAATAATTTAGTAAGAAAAAAATAAAAATTTATTAAAAAAAATGTTTCTAATTAAAAAAAACTTTATAAATTTGCACTCGTCTAATTAAAATAAGACATGTCAGATTGGCCCATGGTGTAACTGGCAACACGTCGGTTTTTGGTACCGAAGAGTCTAGGTTCGAGCCCTAGTGGGCCAACAAAAAAGGAGTACTGTTAAGTGCTCCTTTTTTTTTGGACAAACTTGGCGAGAACGTTTATGCCGATGGATTTTTTCAAGAGAAGCATGAACGTAGAAAAAACATATCGGTAAGCCCTAGTGGGCCAACAAAAGGAATTCAGAAATGAGTTCCTTTTTTTGTTTTTAGTGGGTTTGTGATGATCCGCACAAATCTCAAAGTTGAACTAGGTGCAGAATTGGTTCAGTGTCAAAAGTTGGGGATTAAGGATAAAATCAGAATTTTTGAAATTTCTACTGTAACTATTGTGAGTTCTTCAATTTGATTTAAGTCCAAATATTCATTGCTATTATTTTGTGAATTATTGCTACGTATGTAATATAAAAGCTACATTAAATTCATTTTGGTAGTTTAATGTTGTTTTTATTCATCTTTGTAAAAATGGTAAATGCAAGCGAAATACGAAGCTTATTTTTTCAAATGAAGAAATGATATTTTCACAAAAATCTATCCTAGCCCTGATTGAAATGGAAATCCTTTTTGTTTTCCAGAACAAAAAGATTGAAATGGAAAGCAGGATTAGCTTCTAAAAAAGGAAAATCTTTGAGTTTTAGCTAATTGTTTACAAAAAGCATTAATTGTGCTTTTCCACTAAAATAATAAAAGGAAGACAATTAATAACATAAATGGCAGTTCCTAGTTTTGCTTGTTTTTTTGCTCTTCTAAAAATTTCATGTGTTTTTCCATTCTCGAGATCATCATGCGTTTGAAAAAAAACATAAGTAGGGCAACCACTGGAAGGAAGTAATAATACACCCAACGATCAAAACCTTCTACAAAGCCGTAATAGGTAATTCCGACAGTGGAAACGATGGCTAAAGCTAACCAAAAATAAAGCATGACTTGATTGTAAAATTTCATAATTGTATGTTTAAAGTTCTTTCTTTTTTAAATCAATTTTCCCCTTTGGTTTCAAAAATTCATAGGTGGAAAAATCTTGTTTTGTACGCACTCCTTCGCCGAAAAATAAGGCCTCGGGTGTTCTGATAATTACTGCTTTTTCTGTATAAATCGTAGAGTCTTTTTGTGTCCAGAATAATTCTTCTGTTTCCAAACGTTGTTTTTTTGCTTCATTGTACAATTGGACAGAATCACGCACCAAAATTAATCCTTTTTTTTGATAAATTTCACCATAAAGGGCGGTTAAAACGGAAACTACTTCGCCATCGTCGTTGAAGAATTTGACTTTTACTCCGTCTTTAAATTTTACAACTGGCTCGGGTTTCAAATAGGTTTCTGCTAATTTTGCATAGACCTCAATTTTTGCAAAACCACTGTCTGTATAAAATACATTTAAATCTGTTGTTCTTTCCTCTGGATCAGTGGGCTTGTAGGAGATTTTTTTAATCGTATCTAAATCGTTAACGCAAGAAAATAAAAGTCCAAGTACCAATAAATAGCAAAAAACTTGAATTCCTCTTGAAAGATTTAAATGCACGAACGCTGAAATTTAATCAATTTTGTATTTTCTGAACCATCTGTCAGCTGTTCCAGGCGCAATAGAAACACCGAAATTAAAGCCTAAATATTTCTCGTTTAGTGAATTAACGTCCTTGTTACCTCTATTTCCGGCAGTGAAACCAATGTTGATGTTTGAAACCGAACGTTGACTCACAATTGGGAAACTAAGTCCTAAAGTAAATGCTGCATCCGTTAATTGTTTTGAAAGTCTTTCGATTGGTAGTGTAGCGTATTGATAGCCAGCTCGGTACCTAACTCTGTTGAAGTAACCAATTGCTTTTGAACGATCTAAATAATTGTAGTGAGGAATAAACTCAATTCCAACATTGTACTTCGTTGTATTCTGAAAATTTGGATTTAAATCACTTGTGAAGTTAGTGGAATAAGAACTCCAATTAGTTGAAGAATAGGAGCCAAAAAGACTTAATTGGAATATTTTCAGTTTGTTATACGTTGAATCTACTTTTGGACGAAAGCTGAATGCAAAACCGACATTCATGGTGGAAGGCATTGAAAATGCTCCACTTTCTACTGTAGAACTTATGGTATCAACAATTAGGTTTTCGTTTTCGACGTCTTTTGAAAAATATAAATCGTGCGATTTTGTTGTTTTTAAATCTTGTTCAGGCGTGTAAGTTGCTGCCAAAATTAATTTCATTCGTTTTTGTAGGGTCAATTGATAGTTTAAGCCGAAATCGTAATGCAAAGATTTCATTTGGTATTTTGAAGTTTCAATTCCACCATCGTCTGTGCTTGTGAGGTTGGAAAAACGTTCATTTTTGAAATTTCCAAAAAGGTAGCCAACATTTGCACCAAGACCAAGTTGATTGTTTTTATAATTCAGGACTTTCGCTGAAAAACCACCAAAACTTTCATTGATTCCGCCAGAACCTAAATACCTGTAATGCATTGAATCTGTGCCTAATGCAACGGTTTCATCAATCGCATAACCTGTTCGTGAAAATGGTTTAACTCCAAAGGCAACACCAAAATACTTAGCAAAAGGAATTCCCATGGCGAAGTGATTAATTCCCGTTAATCCAGTGCTGAAACTTTGATCCTTCTCACTAAAAGTTGAGCGTTTGTAGGAGATTCCTGTTGAAAAAACCGGTTGACCAGTAGCCAAAAAAGAATAGGAGGAAGGATTGAAATAATTCAAGTTCAGTGAGTCGATACTTGAAACAGTTACGTTTCCTATTCCGCTGAAAGTTGCGTGGTCTAAGGTTCCAATTTCACCGATTCCGTTTGAACTAAAAGGGGAAGTAGCAAATTTTTGTCCAAACGTAAAGAATGAAAAAAAACAACTAATAACGAACAAAAATTTAATTTGCATTTGATTTTAAGATATAATATAAGCCGAGAAGTGTTAAATTTCCGACTGCAAAGATGTTATTTTTTGAAGAATAATCAAAATTTAAATAATCTCCACCTGTCACAAAAATTGTTAAGTCCTTATTTTTCATAGTATAATGCTCCATGAAAAAGTTTATTTCTCCTTGAATTCCATTTAGAACCCCCGATTGTATGCAGCTTTTGGTTGAAGTGCCCAAAAAATCGATCTGTTCTGTTTCATTTAAAAGTGGAAGGTTTCCGGTGTAATCGTTTAAAGATTTGTACCTCAAATGAATTCCTGGGGAAATAGAACCACCTTCAAACTGTCCATTTTTATTGAGGTAATCGAATTTTAAACATGTTCCAATATCAATAATTAATGCTGATTTTTTTGCAACAAATTTTGCCGCCACGGCATTTGCAATTCTGTCTGCACCCAAGCTTTGGGGCGTTTCATAAATGATTTCGATGGGAAGAAGTAATTCAGCATAATCAAAACAATTGATGAGTAAGGACTTGATTTTTTCGCTTTCTTTTTTATTTCTAACAGAAGAAATTATTGATTTTGAGTATTTTATCCTCGATAAATAAGATTCAGACTTTTTCAAATCTGCACTATCATCTGCAAAAAAAGAAAGTTGTTCGTCATTTTGAAATAAGGCATATTTTATGCGTGTATTTCCTGCATCAACAACTAAAAATGTTTCGTTTTCCGACATCAATTCCTGAATTTTGAGGTAAAGTTAATGTATTTCAAGGGGAAAAAATTACCATTCATATAAAAAAACAAATGCTTTTAATTTCTTTTTTTAAATTTGTTCCTATGAAGTTATTTGTTGCAATTAGTCTGTTTTTTCTTGTTTGTAGTCAAAATACCACTTTTGCGCATAAATTTTATTTCGGATTTGCTGAAGTGGAATACAATGAAATGCAAGAAAAATTTGAGGGAACCTTGATTTTTACTGCGCATGACTTGGAAGAATATTTGATGCAGCAAAAAGTAATTGATTCAAAATTCGAAAAATTAAGCCACGATTCAACAACGAATGAAATTCTTGGAAAAAGTTTGTTTCAAAATTTTGAACTATTTTTTCAAAACAATCGCATTAAATTAACTTGTTTGGATTTTTTCTTGACACGTAACGGCTTAATTGAAATTTACTTTTCGAGCGACAAAATTGCTGTAAACAATGAAATTAGCATTCATTTTTCATGTTTGATGGACTATTTCCCGGAACAGCAAAATAAAATTACCTTTATCAAAAACAACAAAAAATCAAGCATTTCATTTCTTCCCAATGAAGGAATAAAAACTATAAAACTAGAAAATTAAACTAAATTTATGAAAGTATTATTACTTGCAGTAGCAGCTTTTTTCACCACAAATATCGTCGTTTCGCAATCAAAATTTGCGCAGTTGGACATGGAATTGCCAACACCAAATTCGTATAGAAACGCATCAGGTGGACCAGGTCATGCTTATTATCAACAGAAAGCAGATTACAAAATTTCTATTACCTTAAATGATGATAATCAGCAAATTAAAGGAGAAGAAACAATTACTTACACGAATAATTCTCCTGATAATTTAGAATTTTTGTGGTTGCAATTGGATCAAAATATTTATGCTGAAGATTCTGATTCTAAATTGATTAACATCGAAAAAATGGAAGATTTTAGATCCATTGGTGATGTTAGTAAAGAATTTTTTAATTATGATGGAGGATTTAAAATTGAATCGGTACGTTCTTCGAATGATCAAAATTTGACTTATTTCATCAATAAAACCATGATGCGCATCAATTTGGAGAAACCATTGGCATCAAAACAAAGTATTTCTTTTAAAATAAAATGGTGGTACAACATCAATGACAGAATGAAAGTTGGTGGTCGCTCGGGATTGGAATATTTTGAAGAAGATAAGAATTATTTATACACCATTGCTCAATTTTTTCCCAGAATGTGCGTTTACAACGACGTTGAAGGATGGCAAAACAAACAATTTTTAGGAACAGGAGAATTTACCTTGCCTTTTGGAGATTACGATGTGAGCATTACTGTGCCAGCGGATCACGTTGTTGGTGCGACAGGTGAATTACAGAATGCGAATGATGTGTTGACTTCCGAGCAAAAATCGCGTTTTAAAGATGCATTTACGGCTTCCGAACCGATTCAAATCATTACCCAAAAAGAAGCAGAAGAAAATGAGAAGGAAGGAACGTCAAAAACTAAAACTTGGCGTTTTAAAGCCACAAATGTACGTGATTTTGCCTTTGCATCTTCTCGAAAATTTATGTGGGACGCCATGGGAGTGAAAATTGGTGGAAAAACCGTGCTTGCGATGTCTTATTATCCGAAAGAAGGAAATCCTTTGTGGGACAGATATTCAACGAAATTAGTGGCACATACTTTAAAAACTTATTCTAAATACACAGTTGATTACCCTTATCCGGTGGCGATTTCCGTGCATGCAAAATGGATTGGAATGGAATATCCCATGATTTGTTTTAATGGAGGAAGACCAGAAAAAGATGGAACGTATTCAGAAGATACGAAATATGGCATGTGGGGCGTTATTATTCATGAAGTTGGTCACAATTTCTTCCCGATGATCATCAATTCAGATGAAAGGCAATGGTCTTGGATGGACGAAGGTTTAAACACGTTTGTGCAATATTTGACAGAGCAAGAGTGGGAGCGTGGGTATCCATCTCGCAGAGGTCCAGCACCTTACATTACTGATTACATGCGTGGTGACAAAAAATACATTTCGCCCATCATGACAAATTCCGAATCTATTTTTCAATTTGGAAACAACGCTTACGGAAAACCAGCAACAGCTTTAAATATTTTGCGTGAAACCATTATGGGACGTGAATTATTCGATTATGCTTTCAAAATTTATTGTGAAAGATGGAAATTTAAGCACCCAACGCCAGCAGATTTTTTCAGAACGATGGAAGATGCTTCGGCAGTAGATTTGGATTGGTTTTGGAGAGGATGGTTTTTCTCAACCGATTACGTGGATATTTCTTTAGATGAAGTTAATCATTTTCAATTAAATACGGCAGATCCTGTGACCGAAAAAGAAATCAAACGTCTTGAAAATGAAAACAAAGCGCAGTTTATTGGAGACATTCGTAATAAAACTTCCATCAAACAAACAGTAAACGAATTGGATCCAACAATTGATGACTTTTATGCGAAAAGAAATGTTTACAAAGTGGATACCTTAGACAAAATCCAATATTCGGAAACGAAGAAAAAAATGTCTGCTGAGGAGTTAAAATTATTGAATTCAAACAAGCAGTTTTATGAGTTAAAATTCACGAACAAAGGAGGTTTGGTTTCGCCAATTATCATTCAAGCAAATTTTGAAGACGGAAGTAATCAAGTAACTTATGTTCCAGCTGAAATTTGGAGAAGAGAAGAACTAAATGTTTCAAAAGTAATGATTTACGACAAAAAAGTAAAATCCTTTCAAATCGATCCATTTTTAGAAACTGCTGATTGTGAATTAGATAACAACTCTTGGCCACAAAAAGACCAACCAACACGATTTGAGTTATTTCAACAGCAACGCGAGCGCGAAAATCCAATGCAACGTCAAAAACGTGTGGATGAATTGCAAAAGGGGAAGTGATTTAGAAAAGTAAAAAATGTATTTTATTTAATTTGCTCGCAATGGAAAATGAGTTAGTTTTTTGTAGTAAATGTAACAATAAATATAAAGTTCATATAGGTAGATTTTCAACATTTTTTTCTTGTAATTTTTGTTTAGAAATAATAAAAAGACCTTTTAATCATGAAGATTGGTGTATAAAACCAAATATAATAACAGTAAAAAAGTCGTATGAAACAGGATTAGTTTATGCTTATCTGCAATGTAAAACATGTGGCTTAAAAATAGATGGTCCAATATCTAAAAAAGGTCTTGATTTAGAAAATACACCATATTTTTACGAAAAACTAAATGATGAAATCACAAAATTAATTCACCTTGAAAATGAAGAACAATTTACTAGTATTCAATCACTGAAAAAAAATTTATTTTTTGAGGAATATTCTGAATATCTTTTATCTGAGGTTTGGAAAAAGAAAAGAAATCTTGTTTTAACACGTGACAATTTTCTTTGCCAAGCTTGTCTTACAAATAAAGCAAGCGAAGTACATCATAAAACTTACAAGCATGTCTATAATGAGCCACTTTTTGAGTTAGTTTCTATTTGTAAACCCTGTCATGAAAAAATTACAGAATTAGATCGCGAGAAAAAAAGATATATTTGAAAAAATTACCCTCTACTTAGTATGGTATAGCCACCTAAATTTTGCATTAAATAAAGGCTCCGTTCAACTTGGTTTTATACCTTATTTTTATTTGCTTCCTAGTCATTTGTTACAAAACTTGCAAAGTATCGTATTTTTGCTAAATTTGTGCGTAAAAACAAGGAATAGAACGCTAAATAGTTATGCATAATTTAAACAAACACACTAACAGAAACTAATAAAATGAAAAAGTTAACAAATATTTCAATGATTTTTTTAAGTACAGCGATGTTTTTACACTCCTGCAAAAATGCTAATTCTGAGGACGAAACAGTCAAAGTAACAAACAATGGGAAAATTTTTGTTGAAAATGGTAAGGGAGAGAAAGATACAATTGATTTTCAATGTATTGGTTGTGAAGAAAACTTAAAAACTATAGACTTGTTTGAAAAAGTAATAAAAGAGGCTAATTCACTAACTAAAAATTCTTTAAATTATCCTTTAAGTTTTGTACCTAAAAGTGTTGATTTAACAGTAATTAAAGAAGACTCACTATTTTATTTTGACAATAACAAAAAAATAGAAAACGTTATTCTTATTATTGCTAAATATGCCTATATAGCTAAAAATGGTTACGGAAATGAACTTGAAGGGGAGGCAATTAATACATTTTATGTTAAAGACAACAAAGTTACAGATTTAGCTAATGAGATAAAACTAAATAATCTTGCCTTTGTCGATAAATACATAAACAGAACTTTAAGCGGATATGGAAAGAATTCTGAATTTATAGAATTTACACCGACAAAAGATAAATCAATTATTATAAAAAGTAGTTTAGGTTGTGTTGACGATGGTAGTTCATTTCAAATTACTCTGGAAAATGATGAAGAAATAGAATTAAAAAGTTGGAATGATTTTAATTGTGATGGTACCTCGTATTTTAAGTGGTTTAATATTACTCAAATTAACAAACTAAAAACAAGTAGAATCAAGTATTTATTCATATATAGCCGTGGAGAATCGGTAATGGTAAGTGTGCCAAAGAATGAAAGTGATTATTTTCAACAACTTATTAATTTGTAGGATAAATAAATAATGACACAATTCTTAGACTTATCATATTACAAAGAAAACTTAGATAATTTTCCAGCAATTTTGTACCCAATAAGGACAAATAAACTAGAATACAGAGAAGGTGATATTTACGATTTCAATATTAAGCTTGCAAAAAGTGAATATGGAAAGGTTTTATATGACCTTTTCAAATCAGACAAAGATTACGATATTCTTCTTAACTATGCAACAAAACACGGTACTTTTTTAGAGAAATTTCTTGAAAGGGAACTAAGTATTAGGGTTAGAAAAAAAATTCTTGAAGAAAAAATTGATTTAAAAAAATATCACGATGTTTATTGTGCATACAACAAATGCATAATGGATGAAAAGATAGAAAAGTTTTTACCGCAAAATTTTGCCCTTGACTTCTTCCGAACAACAATCTATAATCTAAATGATGACAAAATATATGCTACAATAAAAGATTGGTATTATAAAAAATTCACACTGAGTACTTGCGATATTTGCCAAAAAGAATATCGCGTTACAAGCTTTCCTAGCTGGGTTTATTATGGTGCAAACGGAAACAGCAATATTTGTTTTGAATGTCCAGTTAATCAAAACATAGAAAAAGAAGAAATACTTAAGCTAATTCCTCAGCTTGTTGAAAATTGCGGATTTATTCCTAATTCCGATTTCAGTCCTATTAACCATAATTTTAGTGCAAGAGTTAAAAATGAAAATTGGACTTCTACTGTAAATACGATATTTCAAATGGGGTTTTCACTAAACGGGTTTGACAGTTGGTTTAAGGCATTGGTTGAAGCTGGTGTGCTAAAAGACAATGTTCTTATTACTCCAAGAGGAGTAAAATGTATTTCTAAAAGTGGAAATGAATGCAACTCGCTTGACGAGCAGTTCATAGATAATTGGTTTTTTGACAATGGCTTCAAAATGACAAAAGAGCCTTTTTACCCGAAACACCAGGTATATAACTCTTCTGGACGCAGACGAGCCGACTGGTTGGTAAATGGTTATTACATTGAATATTTTGGATTAGCTGGCGACGACAAATATGACAAAAAAACCATTGAAAAAATAAACTTGGTTAGAGAACTAGACTTAAAATTAATTGCATTGTTTCCTGAAGACCTCAATTCACTTGACAAGAAACTTAACTTTTTAAAATTATAAAATATGTATAACAAACGCTTGGCTCAGCTTTTTTTGTCGCAGCATATCATACAAAATCGGCGCCAATTGACAGCCATTATACCTTAATCGAAAAACGTACGAAAAAACACTAAAAATGACAAAGAAAAAAAGCCGTAAAACAGAATTTGTTAAGTGGTTCGGACCAATACTTGATGCATTGCGAGATTTCGGAGGTTCAGCTACCCCAAAAGAAATTATGAACTGGATTGCAGAAAAACTTAAAGTTGACGATGAAACTTTAAACGGACGATATGAAAAATCAGGACTTCTGAAATTCCCGAACCAATTAGCGTGGGCAAGACAATATTTGGTTTGGGAAGAGCTTCTTGCTGCTTCAAAACGCGGAGTTTGGACTATAAGTCCCAAAGGTAAGGAAACTCATTTAGATGAAAAGAAAGCTCATGAAATATTTCTCAAATGGGTGAAAATTCTTGCAGATTTACGAAAAGGAGTTCAAAGCGAAACTGAAGTCGAAAAGATTATGATAACGCAAGAGCAAGACGAACTGGATGGTTCTGATACAAAACTCCAACTTTCATTGCTGGAAGTGTTACAAAATTTATCGCCAACTGGATTTGAGCATTTATGTGGTAGACTTTTGAGAGAATACAATTTTGAAGATATCGAAATTTCTCAACAATCTCATGACGGAGGGATTGATGGCTATGCAAACCTTAAGTTAAATCCATTTGTTAATATGAGTGTTTATTTTCAATGTAAAAGATATAGTGGAACTGTTCCAACAGAAAAAGTTCAGGCATTTATTGGAGTTATGGAAACAAATAAAAGGAGTGTTGAAAAAGGACTTTTAATAACTACAGGTTCATTTGCAAAAGCAGCTATTGAAATTGAAAAAAATAATATTAAACTTGAATTAATAGACGGAGATAAATTAGTTCAAATGTTTGAAGATGTCGAACTTGGCGTGCAACCAAAAACTATATACGAACCAGACATGACATTTTTTGAACAGTATCGTGAAAAAAATAATTACGGCAGCTAACATTTTCAATTAAATACGGCAGATCCTGTTACCGAAAAAGAATAAAAACGTCTTGAAAATGAAAACAAAGCGCAGTTTATTGGTGACATTCGCAACAAAACTTCCATCAAACAAACGGTAAACGAATTGGATCCAACAATTGATTACTTTTACGCGAAACGAAATGTTTACAAAGTAGATACCTTAGACAAAATCCAATATTCTGAAACAACGAAAAAAATGTCGGCAGAGGTGCTGTTGAATATAATTTTGCAATGTTAATTTTTTGGTGTATATTTACACCACAACATAATTATCATGAGAAGACAAAGTATTTCATTTACCGAACCGAATGACGAATGGTTAAAGAATCAAATTGCTAGTAAGGAGTATTCGAGTAAGAGTGAGTTAGTTAATGACTTAATTCGGCAGGCAAGAAATCAAAGTAGTCAAATTGATTTTATTCGATTAAAAATAGAGAAAGCAGAAAAATCTGGGTTTACAAGTGATTCCAAATCAAAAATTTTGAAGCATTCTAAAAGTTTGCTTAATGGGTAATTACAGATTAAGTAACGTTGCAAAGGAAGATTTGATTAGAATTCATCATTATGGCGTAAAGCAATTTGGAATAAAACAAGCAGATAAATATTTTGACTCTTTCTTTGTTCACTTTGAACTTATTGCGAAAAATCCACAATCATTCGAAGCAGTTGATTTTATTAAACCAGGA